>JAFGBA010000294.1 GCA_016933395.1 Sedimentisphaerales bacterium
ACGGATATGGATACGTTGCGGGCGAACTGGCTGGCGTTTCATACGGGGGCTACGGCCGACGCCAGCGATCCCAATGTTCAGGCGTCGCTGAACGACCTTTCCGCTATCGCCCAGTTCCGCCGAGATACTATTGCGGCGGACGGCAGTTGGCCCGACTTGGATTATGACGAGCTGGAGGATAGCGATTGGGATCCACAATGGCACTATCGCTATATCTATTGGATGAGTGTGGCGTGGCATACGCCCAATCAGGCGCTGTATCATGATGACAGCTTGTGGCCCGCGGTGGAAAAGGCCCTCGATTATGGTTATAATAACTTACTGAGCGAAACCTTGAATATTTCGGGCAACTGGTGGTGGAATGAAATTGGTGTGCCCATGTATTTGGGTCCGGCGCTGCTGCTGGCGGAAGGCAAAATCGATGCAGATATATACGCCGATGCCAAGAGTACGTTTTATGCGCGGATTTATTCGGCGCCGCATATGGATGGGCAAAACGCCATCTGGAGCGCGATGAATCATCTGGTGCGAGCGTTGTTGGATGATGACGCAGCGCGGATGGCTTTGGTGAAGGCGGAGTTTGTCAAGCAATGCACGGTGAACACCAGCGGCGAAGGCGTCAAGCCGGATTATTCCTTTCATCAGCACGGCAACCAGCTTCAAACCGGAGCTTATGGTTCAGGATTCGCTCTTGATGTTGGTGAATACCTGATTTACGTTACCAACACATCTTACATGCTGGCCGAATCACAATTGGATGTCTATGCCAATTACATTCTTGTAGGTACCGCCTGGAGTCGCTACCGCAACCGCTATGATATCTCCGTACGCGGCCGCAACATCACTCGTGGCGATGAATACTATAACTGCTTACCAACCGGTCCGGATCTGGGAGAGTTATCATTGGCACAGATTCCCGGTTGGTGGCAACAGTCAGCCGTTGCGTTGGCGAAGCGATCGTTCGCCACGAATCCGGATATCGACAGTACGTTATGGGGCGGTACAAAGCGATACCGTTACCATAATGTTTCTTCGTATATCAAGAATTTACAGACGGAACCAACGCCGGCGAAATTATGGAAAGGATATAAGCATTTTAATTATTCCGAGCATAGCGTCAGCCGGCGGAATGATTGGTACGCTTCAATGCGGATGCTGAGCAATCGCTGCGTTTCCACGGAAAATACCAATAACGAGAATAAAAAGGGTTGGTGTTTATCGGACGGTGTTACCTGGATATATCTGACTAACAACGAATACACCACCAATAACGTGATGCCCACCCTGGACTGGCAGCGGCTGCCCGGTATAACAGTGGAGCGTAAACCTCGTTCGGCCGGAGAAGGCTTTGGTTACGGCACGGAAGCGTTTGTAGGCGGCACGGGAACGGATGATTTCGGGGTGTCGGCGATGAAGTTCAACGCCAACGCGTCAGAGGTAACCGCTCTGAAGAGCTATTTCTTCTTCGATGATGAAATGGTGTGTCTGGGAACCGATATCCAGTGTCCCACCACTAACCCAATCGAAACGGTAGTGGATCAGCGTCGTATGTTGGATGGCGCTCCCGGTGTTACAATCAATGGTACGCTGAACACGGATGCGGCCGACTGGGAGCAAACGCTGAGCAATCCCACCTGGGTGCAGGCTAACGATATGGGATATTATTTTCCCACGCCATGTAATGTAATGGTCTCCCGGCAGATGCAAAGCGGGGAGTGGCACGATCTAACGGTTAACAATTTTCCACCGTTGAGCGTGTTTACCAACGATATATTGACGCTACGGTTTGAGCATGGCGTTACGCCGACGGATGGTCAATATGCCTACGCCGTCATACCTGGCGCAGATACCGCGACGATGGCCGCTTATACCGCCCAAGCGCCTTTTGCCATCTTGGCTCAGGACGAAAAGGCCCACGCGGTGCGGGATATCAGCACCAACGCCGTGGGCATCGTGTTCTGGGAGGCGGGTAAGATTGGCGCGGTGCGGACCAATTATCCCTGCATTGTCTTTTATCGCCATGTGGGGGATGTTCTGACGGTGACGGTGTCGGAGCCGGCGCGAACGACGGATGATTTTTGGCTGACGTTTAATGAACTATATGAGCCGGTGTCGCTGCCGGATGGTTTTGTCCTTAGTAACCACGCCGGACAAAGCTCGGTGAAGTGCCTTGTCGCTTCCGGGCAAAGTTATCAGTTGACGCTGCGAAAAAAAAAAGCCGTAGTTCTGATTGACGATGATTTCAGCAACAACACCGTGGACCGTCGTAACGGCGACCCTCTGGTGGGCACGGCGACACCGATAGACGGTCGCTTGTGGTCCACTGACATGCCGGGTGATTATGTCTTCGATGCGGAAGGGCATGTATATCATCAAAGCGGTGTCGAAGTACGCAGCGTCTGCGTGGTGACGCCGGAATTGGCCGGGCAAATCGTGCGAATGGAAGCTAAGGTGCGTTTTAGCGCCGGCGTCAATCCAGAAACTGCGTACGCCATCCTCGCCACGTGGCGGCCACCCCATCTCAATTTTACGTACGTGTCGGGCCTGAGCAGTGAATTGTATTTGCGGATTCGGGCCAATGGTCTGGTTGAACTTTCAGCGATGAATGGCGCTTATCGTCCAACTAACATTGGCAACATTATTAGCGAAACGGGTCAAACTCCCCTGACTTTACCTCAGGACGTGTTTTTCCCGGTTTGGCTATCCTATGATCCATTAACGAACCGTTTGTCGGCGGGTGTGGCTGATGAAGTGGTGCTGTTGGACTATCCGTTGGATGATGTGATTGTGGATGACGCTCGGGGTTATACCCTTATGTCGAATTATGCCGGTTTTCAACTTGAACCAGACACGTCGGATGTGTGCATTGACAGTTACACCATTAACACCTATAATCCCGCTGCATCGGAAGCTTGCCGGGGAGCAGGCTATTATTCTGCGGACTTTAATGACAATTGCATTGTCGATCTGGAGGATTTACAATACTTCCTGCAACAGTGGTTGCTATGCAATTCCACTGAAGGTTCTTGTTTCTAAATAGGACACATATTGCAGGAGGTAAGCGATCATGACAGGACGTGAACGCATCAGGGCGGCGATTAACCATCAAGAAGCGGACCGGGCGGCGATAGATTTCGGGGGGCATCGATCCTCAGGGATCGCTGCGATTGCTTATGGACGACTCAAAAAGGCGCTGGGAATCGACACCGGGCATATCTACGTTTATGACATGATCCAGCAACTGGCGATCGTGGAGCCGGAAGTGCTGGATGTGGTGGGCGGGGATGTCATTGAGTTGGGACGGGGATTTATGCAGGATGAGGCCCAATGGCGCGACTGGGTGCTGCCGGATGGGACGGCGTGCAAGATTCCCGGATACGTAAACGTGGAAAAACGCGGGGAAGACTGGTATCTGCCGGGCGAGGGGGGATTTGATTTGGCGGTGCAGAAAAAGGGGTGCTTGTATTTTGAACAGTGTTATTGGCCATGGCTGGAGCGGAATCCGGAGGAACAGGATTTTTCCGACCTGGAGGAAGCATTTGCCAACACTAAGTGGACGGCGGTGGCTTCGCCGGGTGGGCATATCCCCTTGACGGAGGTGGGGCTGAAGGAATTGGCGGACGGGGCGAAGGCTCTGCGGACATCGACGGACCGGGCGATTATCGGCATTTTCGGGGGAAATTTGGTGGAAGTGCCCGAATTTTTATATCGTATCGACAATTACATGATGTACATGGGGCTTTATCCGGAAGCGTGCGAGCGGCTGTCGGAGGCCTTGTGCAATTTTTATCTGCCGCGTCTGGAAAAATGGCTCAGCGCCGTGGGGCCATATATTGACGTGGTGCTGTTTGGGGACGATCTGGGCGGACAGAACGGTCCGTTAATTTCCCCGGAAATGTACCGGCGCTACTTTAAGCCCTGGCACAACCGTTTATGGAACCGCGCCAAGGAATTGGCTCCAAACGTTGTCACTAATCTGCACTGTTGCGGCGGGATTGAGCCGCTGTTGGAGGATTTGATTGACGCGGGGTTGGATTCAGTAAACCCGGTGCAGATAAGCTGCGTAGGGATGGCCCCGGATCATTTGAAACGCACCTATGGGGATCGATTCATTTTCTGGGGCGGGGGATGCGATACGCGGGATGTGTTGCCCAATGGCGATCCGGCGGCAGTGCGACGCAACGTCGAGGAATTACTGGATATCTGGTCGCCAGGCGGGGGATACGTTTTTCAACAGGTGCATAATATTATGGCCGATGTTCCGCCGGAAAACATTCTGACCATGTTTGAGACCGCCCGAAATTATACTCGAAATAAAAGGAGCCTTTTTTTGTGAGCAAAACCTACAAAACCATCGATACATTTACCCGTCTGGGCGGACAGAAGGAACTGAAAACCCTGGAGGAAGGCAAGCGGTACTTCGCCTCGGAGGCCTACGAACTGATCCCGCGTTATCGCAAGGTGCACATGGCGTGGACGGTGATGCTGGTGAAGCAGGGTATCATGAGCCGGGAGCGGGCTATAAAGATTCTAGGCGCACTCAAGCCCGTGGACGCCGGAACCATTGAAGACATGCTGGCGACCTACGATACGCGTTTCCCCAAGACAAGTTTGCAGTTCGAGCGTTATCTAACCGACCAAATCGGGCCGGAGGTGAGCGACATCAATATCGGCCGAACCCTGCCGCCGCCGCATTATCGCATGAAAATCCGCGAGGCGGTGTTGCCGCTGCTGGAGGCGGTGCTGGTGTTTCGCAAGACGCTGCTGGACTACGCGGAAAAGCATCGTAACATCGTGATGCCCGGCTATACGCATTACATGCATGCTCAGCCGATGACGTTCGGGCATTATTTACTGGGTCTGTATGATGCGGTGACGCACGCCTATCTCGAACTGGAAGCGGCGTATCATTCCATTAACCGCTGCGACATGGGCTGCGGGGCGCTGGCGGGGACGAGTTTTGATGTGGATCGGGAACTGCCGGCGAAATTGCTGGGGTTTGACGGAGTGCTGGAGCATTCCAACTGGTGCGTGGCGGGCACGGACATGGGCATAGATCTGGCGTGTGCGATGACGAACCTGATGCTGCCGATGAGCCGCACCTGTACGGAGATGTACACGTGGTGCACGTTCGAATGGAACATGCTGGAAGTATCGCCGAAGATTTCGGAAACATCCAGCATGATGCCGCAAAAGCGTAATCCCTGCATCTTCGAGGAAATCCGTCAGATTATCGGCGCGGTGATGGGCAGCTATAATGATGTGTGCGCGCGGTCGCATAACACGATGTGGGGTGATGTGATCGAAGTGCAGCAATGTCAGGAAGGCGTTATTCCCGTAATCAATAAGGTGATTGCCGCGGTCAAACTCTATACCAAAACCCTCCCGGAAATTTCAGTGCATGAGGATGTGATGCTGGACAAGGCCGCGAAGGGATTTTCGACGTGTACGGAACTGGTGGGCGTTTTGATTCGCGAGCGAAATATCCCCCAACGGCTCTGTCACGGCGTCGTGGCGGAGGTAGTGCGTATCCTGAGCGATTCGGGCCGGACGGCGGCGGACATGACGCCGGAGATTATCGATCAGGCGGCCGAAAAAATGTTGGGCGAAAAACTCAACCTTGGTTCTGATCAAATCAAGGCCGTCCTCGACCCGGTTAAATTCGTCGAAGCTCACCAATCAAAAGGCGGCGTCGCGCCCGCGGAAGTCAAGCGTATGGTGGACCAGCGCCGCAACGAACTGGCCGCAGCGGAAAAACGCCACAAAGAACGTGCACAACAACTCGCCGATGCAGACAAGCGGCTTAACGACGCTGTCGAAGAGATACTCGCTTCGAAATGATTAATCGGCGCATACAACGTGTAAAAGGGCTAACTTAATGGCTTTACTCCATTTGATGGCGGAGATTGCCGTCAAAACGCCTTCAGGGAAGATTACGTCCAGTGCCCGCCGCGCGGCCAAAAAACTGCTTTTGGACACACTGGGCGTCAGCATTGCCGCTTGGAACGCTCCTGGTATCCGATCTGTATGGGAGCAAATGGATTACTGGGGCGGTAGGGAGGAAGCAATCGCTCTGCTTTATGGCGGGCGGTTTCCTTTGCCCAACGCCGCTTTTTTCAACAGTACTCTGGCCCACGCTCTGGATTATGACGACATTCACGTCCCGGCCTCGCTGCATATTTCCTGCATCATCTGGCCGATGGTGCTGGCGGTGGCGGAAAAAACCGGCGCTACGGGTCGGGAGATGCTGGACGCGGGAATTCTGGGCGTGGAGACGGCGTGTCGCATGGGCGCCATTTACGATCAGCGGCGGCGCGGTGTTCAGGGCCGGGGGTTTCTGCCCAGCAGCGTGGTGGGTGGTTTTGGGGCGGCGGGTGCAGCGTGCCGGCTACTGGGGTATGATCTCGACCGGACCGTCAACGCCATGGGGCTGACTTACGCCCAGGCGTGCGGCAATCGCCAGGGATTGCTGGATAAGACGCTGACCAAACGGATTCAGCCGGCTCTGGCAGCGCGTAATGCATTATGGGCGGTGGATATGGCCGCACGCGGCCTGACCGGACCAATAAACGCCATTGAAGGCAAGGCCGGATTGTTTCCGGTATATATCGGCGCGGAGCCGCCGACACCGGCTGACTTGGAACGCAAACACGATTGTTTTGAGGTTGAACGCTGCACCGTCAAACGGTTCATCGGCTGCGGCGGGTCATATCCTTCTACTCTTTCGGCGCTGGAGCTTTCTCAG
>JAFGBA010000295.1 GCA_016933395.1 Sedimentisphaerales bacterium
AATAAACTCCTCCTCCACGCGCCAGTCAGCATGCAATTCAAGTGGAATGGCAACTTCCTTGAATTCCTTATCCCCTCGTTTGGCCGCAAAGAGTTTATTTTTGGCAATTCGCAACGTTCCTTCACTGCCAAAGAGATACAGCCCTTCATCCTGCAACAACCCCATCGCCTGGGAAAGCAACATGTGCATTTGTGCGCCACATTCCATCTCAGCTATCACGTCCAAATGGTCGGGAATATATATCTGCCGAAGTTTCCCATCCGCATCGCGCCGTTCTTTGATGAATGTTCGTCCCAAGGCGCACACGCTGCGCGCCGGACCGATCCAGCGCAAAATCGCCTCATACCAAATGCCCAGCATCATCACATTCAGACCGCTGAGGTTTTTATCCTCCCGCCATGACATCGCTCGGTCTTTATCAATGAAAGCTCCCCCCTGCCGCAATTCGACAGCCAGGACATCACCCAGAAATCCCTCCCCGATCATCTTTTTAATCATGCCGTCCAAATGCAGCGTCAACGGCGACGGTACAATCTGCGCCACCAGATGCGGCTTGGCAACACTGGCGGCCAGCATCTCATGGGCCTCGCGGGCGTTCATCGCCATGCGTGCTTCGCAGAGGATGTGCTTATCCGCCGCCAGCGCCGCCCGCGTAATCGAGCAATGCAGATATGGCCATGTACCAATTACTACGGCGTCGATATCGTCAGCGGCGACCAGTTCGCGCCAATCACTATATACTTTGGCTATGCTGTATTCATCGGCGACTTTTTGCGAAGATTCCCGGCTGCGATTACATACACTGACAATCTCCACGCCCTTCAACGCCTGCAAGCCGGGAATATGCCGAAATCTGGTATTTGTGCCCGCCCCGACAATGCCTATGCGTATATTTTGCTCACTCATCACGCCTCCAGTGAACCGACAATGTCCTGCAAGCGAGAATACCCATGTCGTTGCAAATAGACGGCGACACCGTCGATGATCTCGGTGAGCACCGCCGGACGCGCTAGAACGGCCGTACCCACCGCTACCGCTGATGCCCCGGCGAGGATAAATTCCAGAGCATCCGTCGCACAGGCTATGCCGCCCATACCCACCAAGGCGATTCCATTGGACCTTGCGACTTCGGTGTAAACGCGATGCACCATATACAACGCTATCGGCTTAATGGCCGGGCCACTGAGACCGCCGGTGCGATTACCCAAAACGCAACGTCTCGTCTCGGCGTCGATGGCCATGCCGGTAAAGGTATTGACCAGACTTAGAACGTCGGCTCCGGCATCCACGGCCGCCCGCGCCGTAACGGTAATATCAGTGACATTCGGTGTGAGTTTTACCATCAACGGCATGGAGCCAATCACTTCCCGCACGGCCGCCACCAGCCGCCCCAGAACCTGTGGGTCGGTGCCGAAAGTAATCCCCCCCTCCTTCACATTCGGGCAACTCACATTCAGTTCCAATCCCGCCAGGCCATCCTCCGCCGCCAATCGCTCACAAACCTTGAGATAATCCTCCTGGGTCCTGCCGGCGACATTAACAAAAATCGGCATATTCATCTGCCGCAATAAAGGCAGTGTTTCCGCACAAAATCGCTTCAGACCGATATTCGCCAGGCCGATGGCGTTGAGCATCCCGGCGGCTGTTTCCACGGTCCGCTGGGGCTTGTTGCCTTCGCGCGGCTCCAAGGTAATGCTCTTGGTGACAAACGCCCCCAGCCGCGATAAATCCACAAAATCACCCAATTCAAAAGCGTAGCCACACGTACCCGACGCCGTCATCACCGGATTGGCCGGCTTAACACCCCCCAACGCGGTGGAAAGATCAGGTTGTTGTTTGGTTCCGCTCATTTAATCCCACACCACCCGCCGGGCGTCGAATACCGGCCCATGCGAACAAACCAGTTTATAACTGCCTTCCTTGTCATCTTCACCGTTGCGCAAACGGGTAACGCAGCTCTGGCACACACCGATGCCGCAGGCCATATATTCCTCCAAACACACCTGACAGGCCAAATCACGTTTTTCCGCCAATTCCGCCGTCGCTCGCAACATCCCCTGCGGCCCACAAGCACATACCAGCGGTTTATACTCTTTAGGCTGTCGATCTAGAAACGCCTCCGACGCAGCCACTACCGACCCTTTACAGCCCAGGCTGCCATCATCCGTCGCTATAATACACGGCGTCGAACTGCGATTAAATTCTTCCAGAACCAATTGCGGCTCGGTACAACGAGTCGTGTTGTAAGTATCCCGTTCAAACGTCGCCGTCAACGACTCCCGACTACGTGCTGCGGCAAAACCGACGACCTGATTAAATCCTTGCGCTCTTAATACATCAGCCAGAAAAAACATTGGCGGCAGACCAATACCTCCTCCCAGCAGTAAAACAGACTGTTCGCCGGATTCAGGAAGCCTAAATCCCCGCCCTAGCGGCCCCAATAGGTTTACTAACTCGCCTTCGCGCCGATGGCCCAGCCACTGTGTCCCCGGTCCGCGCAGGCGAAAAATAAATTGCACCTCCGTCTGGTCAGTTGTAATCCTAATGCCCGCAATACTTAACGGCCGCCGTAATAGCGGCGCGACGCTTCGCGGATTATGGATATCCCGACAAGCCAACTGAACAAACTGACCCGGCTGAGCCTGAGCAAATGCGGCTCCGCCTGCACCATTCAAGCGCAGAATAATGGTCTGGTGATCCGTGCCTATGTGTGCTTGACGAACAACTATGGCTTCAAACTCGCCTCGTTGGCGTTGATCTATTATTTGTGCCTTAACCATGAATGCCTATCATAGCGAATC
>JAFGBA010000296.1 GCA_016933395.1 Sedimentisphaerales bacterium
ACGCCACAACGCTACGCCGTGACAAGAACTCGTAAGGGAGAAATACGCAACGATGATTAAAATTATCTGCATCTGCGGCGCTCGGCCTAATTTCATGAAAATCGCTCCTTTAATGCGGGTTTTCCGTGAAAATGGTGAATTTAATGCTCTATTGGTGCACACCGGCCAGCATTACGATGAGAACATGAGCAAGCTTTTTTTCGAGCAACTGGATATTCCCCGGCCGGACATCAACCTGGAAGTGGGCAGCGGCTCCCACGCGGTGCAGACGGCGGAAATTATGAAACGTTTCGAACCGGTAGTGACGGATTTCCGGCCGGATTATGTGCTGGTAGTGGGCGATGTCAACAGCACTATCGCCTGCGGGCTGGTGGCGGTGAAGCTGGGCGTGAAACTAATTCACGTCGAGGCCGGGCTGCGGAGCTTCGACCGGGACATGCCCGAAGAAATCAACCGCCTGCTGACCGACGCCATCAGCGACCTGCTGTTTGTGACCGAAGAAAGCGGCGTAAAAAATCTCTTGCATGAGGGAGTCCCATCCGATAAGATACACCTCGTCGGGAATGTCATGATTGATACATTGCTGGCCAACCGGGAAAAAGCCCGGCAGTCGGTTATCCTTGACACCCTGGGTTTAGAGGAAAATCACTATGGAGTGATTACTCTGCATCGACCCAGCAATGTCGATGACGGTCCGACACTGGCGGAGATATTTGGCGGATTTGAGGCCATACAACAGGATATGCCCCTGGTGTTCCCGATCCATCCGCGCACTCGTAACAATCTTCGCCGTCATGGATTAGAGGAAAAGCTCGCGGCCATGAGCAATCTGAAACTCATTGAGCCGGTAGGTTATCTGGATTTTCTGCGGCTGATGAGCAGCGCGTTTGTGGTGCTGACCGATTCGGGCGGCATTCAGGAAGAAACCACCATCCTGGGCGTGCCGTGCCTGACGCTGCGGGAAAACACCGAACGGCCGGTGACGATCACCGAAGGCACGAATCGACTGATACATGGTCGAGCGGAGGATATTAGAGCAGCTTATAATGAGATAAAAGCAAAACGCAAGAGCTTTGGCGGTCGCATCCCTAAATTCTGGGACGGCCAGGCGGCCCGGCGGATCGCTGAGGGGATTGCACGACATTCCGGCAAAACAGTTTAGGGTTTTTTTTATTAACACCTTGTTAGGGAGGTATGCCATGAGTGCAGTACGTGCATGTTGGGTATCGGTTAGTCTGGTTTTAGTAATGCTCAGCGCGACTCGGGGTCGGGCGGCGGAAATTATAGGGGCAAATTGTAATGACAGTTCTATTATTGCTTTCGATGGAGTGACGTCGGTGTGGTCATATACCGTACCGAATAAGAATATCTATGGGTATTCCTTTGCGACGGAGTCGCCGTTTACGGTCAGCGACCATGCGGCCGTGCAGGAAGAACCGGATGTTGACGGTCAGCGCATTGTTTGGGCTGATAACCGCGATGGGACCTACGCCATTTATGGAATGAACTTGGTGACAATGACGACAGAATGCCTTTATGATGAAGAATCATCCGATCAGCAGACGCCGGCCATCAGCGGCGATGTTATCGTCTGGCGCGATAATCGCAACAGCGCCACCACGGGATATGACATCTATGCGTATAATCTGGCGTCGGAAATCTTGATTCCGGTCTGCACCGATTCCGGCACGCAGTATCAGCCGGATATTGACGGTGATGTCGTGGTCTGGAAGAACGCTACGGATAATGGCATCTATGGTTATCGTTTGTCCAACCCCGGTGTTTTCCCCATTTGCGTTGACGGTATAATTAAAGACTTTCCCCGTATCAGCGGCAACTGGGTCGTCTGGCGGGAAGGTGCGGGCAAGGATATATACGGCATCGATATCACAACTTTACCTGCCGGCGCCAAGAAGCCGATTTGTACGCTTACCTCCACACAAACCACACCGGCTATTCATAATAATCTGGTCGTCTGGGTCGATGAACGCAACGGAAATAAAGACATCTATGGCTACGACCTGCTACAGGAGCGGGAATTTTATGTCAGCCGTCTGGCGGGGAACGAAACGTATCCGGCCGTACATGATGGTCGGTTCATCTGGCAGTGCGGCGGATCGATTTACACCACGACCTACGATGATTTGCCGCATATTACGGTGATGGCTCCCAATGGCGGCGAAATGTTCGCGGCGGACACCACCACAACCATCACCTGGAGCAGCAGCGAGGTCGATACCGTCAATGTGGCATGGTCGGCCAATAATGGCTCATCGTGGACATATCTGGCCAATAATATTCCCAACACCGGCAGCCTGGAGTGGGAAATACCGGCCGGGACGGATTCGACGTTATGCCGGGTAAAGGTGGAAGATTATGACCACGGCGACATTGACGACATGAGCAACGACGCGTTCACTGTCTTTATCTGCTCGCCATCTCTGACCGGGGACGCCAATGGGGATTGTTTCGTTAACCTGTTAGACCTGGCGGCATTGTGCAGCCAGTGGCTCAGCGGCGGTAATCCATATGATCCCGGTTGGATCCCGAATTAACGTCGAAAAATATATAACCGCGGATGACGCAGATTAACGCAGATTTTGAGAAAATTGACATGATTGACAAGATAAGATGATGTTAAGTTCTGTTCATCTTGTTAATCCTGTCTATCACATTTTGCCTTTTGCTTTGTCATTTTGCTGTTTAATTTTTGATTTTTGATTTTTTTGTGTTTATTCGCATCAAAATAAACTTTCTATATCTTTGGATGGTTGTTGTCGTATTTTTGACGGCGACCGTCGCGATGGGGCAGTTCCGTCCCTTTGAATTGCCGCGTCGCTCCCAGCCGCAACCGCCGGTACAGCCTGCGCCATCTTCTCCGGCGCCAACAGCGCCAACACCCGCTCCCGAGCCGGCGCCGACGCTAACGGCTCCCCTACATAATCGCGGACCTTTTCTCAATCCCTTCGATGAGGTGATTGTGGAATATACCGGCGAGCAGGTGGCGGGATGGTTGTCAAATACCATTGATGATGTCCCCTGCCGCGTGTCTCCGGCCATTACCTTTCCGGCGGGTCTGGAATTAAATCATTATGAAATTACGGTCAGCTTTACCGGCACGGGAGAGATTAAGGTGAGTGTCGGCCATGCCGGGAATAATGACTTCGGCAATATTCTGACGAAAAAACACCTGCATCGCCCCTTCCAGCCGGCTCGTTCCGACGGTCCTTGCCGGTTTAGTTCACCTTATCATCTGGAAACCACGGCGTGGATTCTGCTATCCGCTATCGGCGACGTGCAGATAAGCGGAGTGCAGTTTCACTGTGTGCGCGGTCAGGGTACAAACTATGGTCACACGGCCATGGCCTTTAATTTTGCGGGAGTGGACCTGCCCTACCGCCTGCTGGCCCCGCGACAGATTGTCGAAGGCAAACGTTACCCGCTGGTGCTGTGGGTGAGCGGTTCCGGCGGCGTGGGCAGTGACAACAGCAAACAGTTGGAGGTGTTCAGTTCTGCGCGATACCTTTACATCAGTTACTTTAACAATGACAAGTTTGCTTGTTACAGCCTCGCCCCGCAGATGCGGCCGCAGACCGATATCCCCGCCCCTTATTGGCCTCAGGGGGATCTGGGTAAACCAACACCGGAGCACCCCGATTGGCCGCTACCCAACGCCGAAGGCTGGTACACGCAGGCGACGTTGGCCTTGATCGAAACCCTCATCAATGATCCCGCTTACCAGATCGACCCGGACCGGGTTTATTACACAGGTTTCTCTTATGGCGGCAAAGCGTGCTGGGAGTTTCTTAAGGCTGCGCCTGACCGGTTCGCCGGGGCGCTGTGCGTAGCGGGCTGGGCCATTGGCAGCGTCCTGAGCAAACCGACGGATGCCCTGAAAGAGACGCTACGCCAAGAGGCAACCGCCTACCGGCATGTCCCCATCCGTATCTTCGCCGGAGAAAAAGACGCGATGCGGCATGGCAGCCAGGTCGCTTATGAAGTGCTCAAGCAACTCGGCGCTGACTGCGAATACACCGAATTCCCCGGCGCTGACCATCTGGGCATCACGGGACGGGTCTGGACAAACACGAAAACCATGGAATGGCTCTTCGAGCAAAAAAAAGATTCAACCACGGATTAAAAAACAGTTTTGACCACGAAACACACTGTGAACTTTCGCACTTTTTAGGCTACAGATTTTAGTGGTTTATCAACAAAAACATATCGACCAACCGATGTCTTTAGTGGAATTTC
>JAFGBA010000297.1 GCA_016933395.1 Sedimentisphaerales bacterium
ATCGCCGGCCCCATCACCGTGCCGCCATCAGCGCCTACGGTGGAAATAGTTTTGTAGATTTTCTCTTTGTTTTCCGGAGTAGCCTCGGTCATTTTCACTAACCACTGGCTGCGGGCGTCGAAAAGAATAATGCCAACCGAATCCTTGTAGCTCAATTGCCTGACAGAGGCGATAGCGGCTGTTTTGCACATACGGATTTTATCGCCCGCCATCGAGCCGCTACGGTCAATAATCAACACCAGTGCCCCTTTGGGCATTTGCTTTTTCTGCGGTGGATCCAGATCGACCGGCAGCACCTCTTCAATCGGCGAACCAATCCACCCACCGGCCCCGAATGACTCCGGCCCCCCACTCATAATCAACCCGCCGCCCAGGTCGGTCACATAACGAGCGAGCATTTCCTGTTGATCGAGCGTAATGTTGCTGCTGTCTATATTGGCAAGAATAATCGCATCCGTGTCCAGTAAGTGGGTCGGAGTGGTGGGAAAGTCGGATATATTAATATAGTGCGCATCCAGGCTGGTTTTGCTCAGCGAGTCGGCAATCGCTTTACCGGCACGGCCATCGGCGTCGCATACCAGCACATGGCCGGGCCCGTGAACATACGTAATCGCTGAAGCACGATTATTATCTTCAATCTGATCAACACCAGGGCCTTCTGGGATAAAAAACGCCTCGAACTCGTGAATCCCCCGTGAGCCACTCGGCAAGGACATGGTCTTGACGTTGGTGCCTGGTTTAAGTTCCACCGCGATGGTGGACTCCGGCGAATCGGGATCAAGGTCCACCTGTCGACCGTTGAGGTTAAGCTGCAAACGACCGCGAGCGACCTTGGTGCTGTGCAACACGAAACGCAACGGCAGCGTCTGCCGCCCCGCCGCTGTTGAAGGGACGGACAGGCGTTTGAAGATAACTTCAGAGCCGTAATCATATTGCAGCGGCAACACATCGATGGGAATGCCGTTTGCCCCGGCCGTCTGGGCTGATTCCAGCAATCGGCCGCGGGTTTCGTTGCCGTCACTGGCTAATACGATCCGCACCGCGGAATCCGGCGGAGCTATCGCCAACGCCATATTGATACCCGCCGCCAAATCACTTTCGTTGCCGCTTAGGGAGGTGTTACGGTCATGCACGGTGGTGTCCAAGGCAGGCAGTTTGGCAATGGCGGCCTGCTCGGCGACATCTATCACCGCAAGCTGGTCGTTATTGGCGCGAGCCTGAAAAGCCTCCTGCAAATACGCCTGCGCCTGTTGCTGCACCGATGCCGGAATGCTGCGGCTGCGATCGATAACCGTAATGAGCGTAAGCTGCTCGTTGGTGCGGGTAAATTTTGGTTGTGCCAGAGCTAACACCAACAACAAAACCACCAGACAGCGCAATACCGTTGCGGCCCATTGTCGTCCCCGCCCCAGGGCCACGAGATTCCGCCGGCCCATCCATATTAACGGGATAACCAGCAAACACGCCGGCAGCCAAAACGGCGCCGCGAAATAAATGCCTGTGGACGCTATCATAAAACGGTTGTGCTTCCCCCGCCTTTAAAGCCGCAACACTCCCCTATCCCCGGCCGAAGCCGACTCACTGCCTGCCTCATGCAACCTCCATAATGGTGTCGCGGGCGTCCTGCCCGCGGTTTATGGCCAACGTCCACATTTACACTATTATTTTTCCGGTTCCTTTTCCACGGGCGTCTGGGTTTCCAGTTGCCCAAAATACTGTTTAACAGCTTTTTCGTATTTTTTCGGGATGCGATTTTCGGCAATGGCGTCGGCGGCTTCACTCTGAGCGGCCTCGACGACGGTGCTAAAATCCTGATGGGCTTCGCCTTTCACCTGTTCATCCTTGAAGTACCACGTGGCGACAATCGGCCCCTCTTGCACCTGGCTTTTGGTCTTGGCGCTCTTGGTCGCGTTCACATCGAAAAATTCATTGTCCGTTGCGCCGCTGCCCGGCGCCAGGCCGATGCCCTCGCCCTGTCCGCCCCCCGCCCCCATACCCGGCTTGCCCCATCCACAACCGTTACAGCCTTGACATCCCTGCCCCTGGCACATGTTCTGACCGAGCTCCTGAATGGCGCGATATATCTCATCGAGGCTTTCCTGGGCCAGTGCCGACTGCGCCTGCATCGCCTCCATGTCACTAAGCTGATCGGCCAGCGCCTCCATCTCCGCTTCCGAAAGTCCGCTTTCGTCCCCTTCACCGGCGGCTTGGGCCATGGCCTGGCTGAGTTGTTCGCAGCTTTGGCAGGCCTGACTGCAGGCACTTGCCTTTTTCATCAGGGTTTCGATTAAATTCTGTTCAATGCCCATTTTTTGCAGTTGCTGACGCAGTTTCTCCGGATCGAGTTTGGCCAAATCTTTATCCAAGCCGTGTTTTTCCAGTTCCTTTTGCATCTCCTCGTTACGTTTGGCCATTTCGCTGAGTTTTTCTGAAAGCTTGCGCAATTGCTCGGTGAGTTGTTTTTGCTGTTCGGGCGTCAGTTTCTTGTCTTTCAGGTCCTTTCGCATCTGGTCCGCCATATCGGCGGCCTTCTTGAAGTCTCCTTGTGCCAGCGCCTGTTGCAGACGAGACGTCATACCGTCAGGGGCATTGGGAAGCTGTTTCATCATCGCTTGCATCACGTCCAGCGCCGCCTGATTCCGCTCCAGGTGAGTCTGGGTAATCTGCTCGGACATATCGCCGAGTTTGCGAATCACCTGCCGCTTGAGGTCATTGGGCCGGAGGTTATCCGGCAAGGTTTTCATATCTTCTAATGCTGAGGCAAGCTGCGGGTCCTGCAACTGCTTTACCGCGGCATCGACCGCTCGCACTGTCTGGCGCACCTCGGCCTGGGCGGCATGTTGCAGTCGAGTGTTGTTTTCCTCCTCCTGGCGGCGCTGAAGAATACCCAGCAAGTCCTGCTGCGGCATGTACAAAAGTGTCAATAAAGCCAGTACCCACACTCCCCCGGCCCAAATCCAGGTCCGGGTCGGCCGCACCGGAAAAAAGCCGCCGGGGTGAATCTTTTCCGTCAGCATGGTCGTTTCCCGGCGAGTGGCGTCAATAAATGGCCCGTTCATCTCCCGTAGCGCCAATACCGTGCTGAAACGTTCTTTCAGCCCCAGCCGCTCATCACACAGCATTGCCGCTTGTAAACGCGAGGGCCGCCGCAGCCATGCCAACGCCGCGATGACCGCCAATGACGTTGCGACCAAAGCAAAAGCAAAATATTGCCCGCTCCAACTGAGAGAAAATAATTTACTTACAAGAATGCCCACCCCCGCCACCGCCCCGGCCACGATGGTTACTTCCCCCCCGGCCTGCAAAAGCGTATTAAGCCAACACCGACGCTGAACCTGATTAATTTTGGTATCGAACGTTGAACGCATGTCCCAATTCCTGTTCCCTTGGAGTCGCTTTGGACAGACCAAAAATCGGTTGCTCCACTTACTACAATTCTACTCCAATATTAAGACGTCGTAAACCTTCAGAATGTTTCTGAAAACCAGTAAAAAAGCAAAATTAAATGTTCGAATTTTCTTCTTTTAAGTTTGTAATATATACTTTAGATATATGTTCGTAATTCCTTATATATAAAATAGTTAAATACATCAACCGTTAGCCTGCCCGTTCGAATAAATTGCCTTGCCATAATCAATAATCTTTTGTGTTATTTAGGGATATCCTCTGATAACTCCCGCTGCCAACAACCGTAATAAGCCCTTATGAATTAAGCATTTCCGCGGCTTAATCGAACTCGATAATGGTCAATGATGGCGGCAATAATGATGACGCAACCGGTAATGAGGCGTTTGGAGGGTTCAGGGGCGTTCATTTGGGCCAAACCGGCGTCAAGCACGGCAATAATCAGGACACCGAAGAACGTGCCGATAACCGAGCCGCGACCGCCCATGAGGCTGGTGCCGCCTATGACCACGGCGGCGATGGCGCTAAGCTCCATGCCGATGCCGGCGTTGGGATTGGCCGAGGATAAGCGTGCGGTTTGCAGTACGGCGGCAACGCCGCACATGACGCCGCTAAGAGCGAACACCACCAGCTTACGTGGGCGGGGATCAATACCGGAAAGCCGCACAGCCTCCTCATTAGCGCCGATGCCAATCAGATAGCGGCCAAACACGCTTCGGGTCAGCACAATTTGCCCCAATACAACCAACGCCACCGCCAAAAAAAAAGAAACGGATATTCCGGCAAGTCTCGCATCGGCAATACCCTCAATAGGTGCGCCGATATATACCGTGCGGGAATCCGTTATCAAATACGCCCCACCGCGAGCAATTTGCAACATCCCCAGCGTCATGATAAAACTTGGCAGTTTCCAAACGATGGATACCGAACCATTGAACAATCCACATATCAGGCCGGTGAGAATGCACGCGGCGATAGACAACGGTAGCGGCCAATGCCAACTTACCAGACAAAACCCAAGTACAGCACCAGATAAAGCCATGACGGAGCCGACGGACAGGTCGATGCCGCCAATGATGAGGACAAATGTCATGCCAACGGCGATGATGGTGATGTCGGGGATTTGACCGGCGATAGTATTGAAGGTGGTCAAGGAAAAAAAATGCTGCGTAAAGAGTGAAAAAAAGATGACAAGCAACATCAAAGCCAGAGTTAACCCCAGATACTGCATTAGTCCCAGTCGAATGGTTGATTTCATAGCTAGGCCGTTATGGTTTGTGGTGAAGATTTAAGGTGTTCGGCGAATGCGGCGGTCATGATGGCGTCCTGGTCGAATTCCTGGCGGTCGAAAACGGCTGTCAGTTTGCCAACAGACATTACGGCGATACGATCGCACAATGCCAGCAATTCGCTCAGTTCCGAAGAAATCATAATGATGGCTTTGCCTTTGGCGGCCAGTTGTCTTAATAAGCGATATATTTCAAATTTAGCCCCAACGTCGATACCACGCGTGGGTTCATCGCAGATCAGGATATTGCAATCGCGCCATAGCCACTTGGCCAATATGATCTTTTGTTGATTACCGCCGGAAAGGGAACTCGCGGCTTGCTCGACGTTTTGACAACGGATATCAAGGATTTGGCAAGAAGATTCACCTACCTGCCTCTCGCGACTCGTTTGAATCCAGCCCCAGCGACTAACGCCGCTCATGCGTGTCAGCGTAATATTGCGACACACCGCCTGCGTAAGGATCAGGCCTTCATCCTTGCGGTCTTCGCTGAGCCAGGCGATTCCGTGCCTGACGGCAAGGGCAGGCGATGAAATAGGAGTTGGATTATTGTCACCATAAAGATAAATTGAACCCGAGTGCGGTTTGTCCGCGCCGAAAATACATCGCATGGCCTCCGTGCGGCCGGCGCCATTCAGACCGGCAAAACCCAGAATTTCCCCTCGATGCAGATCGAAACTCACGTTACGAACACGCGGCGGACGATTTAAATCCACGACGCGCAAAACCATATCCGAGGCAGCCGTGGAAGAAACGGCCATAGTCGTTAATTCTCGACCAACCATATTACGAATCATTTGTCCTGGTGTTAGCTCCCCCGCGGCGTACTCTCCCACCCGTTGGCCGTCACGCAAGATGGTGATGCGATCAGCCAGCCGGTTAATCTCCTCCATGCGATGCGAAATATAGACGATGGCCACACCTTTATTACGCAGACGACGAATATGTTCAAAAAGCACTTTAGCTTCCTGATCCGTCAATGAAGCAGTGGGTTCGTCCAAAATCAATACGCGGCAATCCTGGCGCAGGCCGCGGGCGATTTCCACCAACTGGCGACTGCCCACACCTAATCGCTTTACGGGTGTGGCGGGATCAATGCCGCCCATGCCGAATTGCTTCAGCAGATTGCCGGTTTGCTCATACAGATGAGTGTAGCGCACCAGACCGGCGCTACGAGGAAGTTTATCCAGAAAGATATTTTCCGCGATGCTCAATTC
>JAFGBA010000298.1 GCA_016933395.1 Sedimentisphaerales bacterium
GGAAAAACCGGATCATCTGGGCCAACCTCTTCTCGCCCGCTTTTTTTGATTTTTTCCTCCCTTTCCAACATCGCCTGTTCCCATTCGTAAAAACTGCGAGTGATAATCCCTGTTTTTACTAGTAAATATGAAAATAATAATCCGATTACTCCGCCCAGCGCCCATGCTGCCGATTTTGCCCCCGCAAAAGGCACAATCCGCCAAAGTACTTGCGAACCATTCAGCAAGTAAGGCCAAATCGCACTTCCCACCAAACCTACCGCCACCGCTGTATAGCTCAAAGACAATGGGATAATCCAATGTTCCCGGTCTATTAGCGATGATGCCAACAATACGCAAATCAGCACCATGTGGCCGGCATAAATCCAGGCTCCGCCTTGCATAAACGGCGGCATTTCCCCCCGCACCTGTTCGTGAAAATACGCCCCGTAAAATCCCACAAACAATCCCGCCGTCACTAACTCCACCAGGGCGTAGCGAAAGGAAAACCGCGCTTTGCAGTGCCGGCATCGACCTCGCAGGATAAACCATGATAAAATGGGGATATTATCAAACCACGCAATCGGCCGGTCGCAACTGGTGCAGTGGCTGCCCGGCCGTACAAGCGACATCTCCCGCGGCAAGCGGTAAATCACCACATTCAGAAAACTGCCAATGCTTGCCCCCAGGCAGAATAAAAAAATAACCCAAATTATCGGTGGTACTATCATGCTCAAGCCCAAGCCATCCCATGAAAAAATGTAACTGTATTAAACTACAGGTATTGTGAACGGAGTCGGATCAATTAGCAACAAAAAACGACTTTAACAACCTTTAGGAACTTTACCGCCAGATAGAAGCTATTTAAATTCATAAAAGTTTAAAATGGATAAAATACAACAAGATTAACACCTACGTTATTAAGATAAAGCTGTTTTCTCTCTTCTATATGTTGATACAAACACTTTTAACTAGAATGCATCCGCGAATGCTGGTACAATAACCATCTCTGTAAGTAGTAAAGAAGGAGTTCAAAAATGGATGGGAAGAAAACAACTTTCGCCCCCAAAAGGGCGATAAAAGCGGCTTTGTGCTTTGGGGTAATTATCTTAATCGCATTATCCACCGGCACCCGGGTGGAGGCAATCAGTGTTGGGTTCCAGAACATAACCAACAACAACGCCGTGGACGCCGCCATTGGCGAAAGCCAATTGTTCGTCGATATCAATCCCTTCGTGGATAATAACGACCTGATTCTATTCCAGTTCGGCAACACCGGTCCGAATGCCAGTTCCATTACGGATATTTATTTCGACGATAACGACTTGTTGCTGTCCATCGTTGACATTCTTGACGATGATCCAGGCGTTGCATTTTCTGAAAATGCCGCCCCCCCGGATTTACCCGGCGGCAATAGCATAACGCCGAAGTTTATAGTTACCGCCGGTTTGTCCGCTGATTCTGATCCGCCGGCGCAACCCAATGGCGTTAATCCCGGTGAAAGTCTGGGCCTGCTGTTCGATTTCAAACCGAACAAAAACTTCAGTAACCTCATCGCGGATTTAACCTCCGGCGACTTGCGTATCGGCATCCACGTGCAGGGCTTCGCCACCGGCGGAAGTGAATCTTTCATCAATACCCCTCCCGGCGGCGGTGGCGGCGGCGGCCCTGTGCCGGAACCGGCCACCATGCTGGGCGCTTTCATGGCGTTCGGGGCTTTAACCGGCTATGTTCGTAAACGCCGGGGTGCTTAAAAACTAAATAATAATGATTTAAATATTTGGGCATCGTCCTGGTTCAATCACATGGCGATGCCCAAATTATGTACCACCATATCGGGATTATCGCTATCCCACCAAACGGCGCACAGGCGGCCGTGTTCCTGACCGGGATTGACGCACAGGGTTCTGCTAATGCGTTCTATGCAAAGGCCACTCGGTCGAACAAGAGACATTTCTCGCAGTAAGTGGTAAATCACTACATTCAAGATAAGCTGCCGATGCCCGCTCCCAAGCAAATAAAAACGCAATCCAATTTATTGATGTTACAGTCATGCTTAATTCAAATAGTTGCTTAATCTAATAGTAAGTGAAAAGTTACTCATATACATTTATGTCAACCTCACAATGCCTTATTTTTTAGGGTTGTACGCAATTCACGAAGCTGACGTGGAAATTTATGTTTCAGATTCCCTTCAATATTCAATGGCAAAACATCTCCATAAATATTTATAGCAGCGTCCTCTATTTCTTTTGGATTGCTATATTCAAGCCATGCAATTCGTGCATGCTCCACAATCCATAGAGACAGTTTTTTCTCTCCATCTTCCCCAAACCAGACTGATTCTTTGGTTCCTTCTTTCCGTATAAGATCAATACATAGTTTATCTCGTAATAAGCACCCAAGCGAAAATCTTAAAGTTGAAATATCCGCATTGCCCATAAGATGCTTATTGATAATTCTCTCATTAAGATTTTGACTTGACTTCGCACTTTTCCCCGCAATCCCGATATATAACAGATTCCATCCATCACAGTTATAGTAATCATTTGGTGGCACATTGGGCAATTCGTCAAAATACCACCCATAAACACCATGCTTTGGGGGTATCCTGTGATCCTTGACAATAGAAGCTGGATCGTGAAGTAATTCCTTACATATCAAAGCAAAGTGTTTCGCATAACCACAACCGGGACCAATAAACTTATGCTTGTTATTTGACAAGAGATTTATTGACTTTGCTTCGCTAATATCTACTTTTCCTTTACCAAACAGCCACCGTAAAATACCCATATCAACCTCATAAACAAAAACCCTTGACATAAATATGCATGGGAATCTGTTTCTTCTTTAGCTTACATGGCGATGCCCAAATTATGTTCCACCACATCGGGGTTGTCGCTATCCCACCAAACGGCGCACAGGCGGCCGTGTTCCTGACCGGGATTGACGCACAAGGTTTGACCGACGCGTTCGGTGCAATGACCCGTTTGGCCGGGGGACTCGTGAATATGGCCATGCAAGGCCAACAGCGGCCGGCGGGCCTCGATAAACCGCCGCACTGCTCGCGAACCCACATGCAGCCCGCCCGGCAGCAGGTCCAGCAGGCCGTTATCCGGCGGAGCGTGGCTTACGAATACCCACGGCTCGGAATAGGTTGGCGCTTCGGCCAAAATTTGTTCCAGGCTTTCATGCTGAGAGAAAAAATCACTGCCTAATACCGGCATAATCCATTTCTTTTCCGTGGACCAATAATATCCGCAAAAATCACTCGGCGGGTCATCGGTCATATCGCGACGCTCGTAATCCTTGATCCAGTACGGCGCCGGCGGCGCGTATGACAAACCCAGAAACGCCAGTCCACCCAACTTAACGTAATGGCGATGGTCCAGCACCCGCAACAATCCCGCCTGTTGTAATTTGAGCAGTTCATCGAGCGTGAACAGCCAGTCGTGATTGCCGAGTATTTTCAAAATTGTCAGCTTTGGCTGAGCCTGTCGAGCCTGCTCCAAAAACTGCCGAAACGTATTGCGAATATAATCCGTCACGGCCTGATACGGCCGCCCCCGGTCGCCATCGGGCAACATGTCGCCGCCCAGCACTAACGTATCGCAGCGGCGACTTCGCACTAAATCCACCAACGCCGCATAATGATGTGACGATCCGTGCAAATCACTGGTGAATAACAACTTCATGGGCTGTGGTCCTCCGCATTACAAATTGGGTGTTTCAACGTTGTTCCGCCAAACCACCCGACCGGCGGCTTACCAAACACCTGCCCAATATATACTTAACCAAGGATTTCACATTAACGTGGTTATGAAATTAAAAATAAAACTGCAAAAAGCAAAATGACAAATTAAAATGCAAAAAGTTTATCCCCCGGTGACAACCGGGAAACGAAACGACACGTCGTTCGCGAGCGCATAAAACCACCAACCCACGACTATCGTGATGGGCATGCTTTAAAAATTTTACTATGTCATTTTGCATTTTTATTTTTGATTTTTACTTTCAACGGCTTTAAGCGCTTGTACTTTCATTGGCAATCCAAACAACCGAATAAAACCGGTTGCATCCGTACTGTTATACTCCGCGCCCATGTGGAAGCTGGCCAGATCGGCCGCATAAAGGCTATACGGACTGGTCACGCCCGCCAGGCGGCAATTGCCCTTATAAAGTTTGAGCTTCACCGAGCCGGTCACCCGCCGCTGCGTCGAGGTAAAGAAGGCATCGAGCGACTCCCGCAGCGGCGTAAACCACTGGCCGTAATACACCAGTTCCGCATACTTCAGGGCCGCCTGCTGCTTATAATGGCTGGTCTCGCGATCCAGACACAACATCTCCAACGCCCGATGGGCCACAGCCAGAATCGTCCCGCCCGGCGTCTCATATACGCCGCGGCTCTTCATGCCGACCAGTCGATTTTCCACCAGATCAACCTGCCCCACGCCGTGCTTGCCGCCAATACGATTAAGCTCTTCCAATAACCTGACACCGGCCACTTTGCGATTGTTGAGCTTGACCGGCACGCCCTGCTCAAAACCCACCTCCACATATTCAGCCTGGTCGGGCGCTTTGCTGATGGGTTGGCTGATGACGAACAGGTCATCTTTCGGCTCATTGGCCGGGTTCTCCAGGTCCGCGCCCTCGTGGCTGATGTGCCAGATATTGCGGTCGCGGCTGTAAATCTTCTTCTTGCTCTGCTCGATGGGAATGTTCCTCGCCTGGGCGTACTCCACCGCCGCCTCCCGGCTGGTCAGCTCGAAGGTTGGGTCTTTCCAGGGAGCGATGATTTTAAGGGTGGGATCCAGGGCCATATA
>JAFGBA010000299.1 GCA_016933395.1 Sedimentisphaerales bacterium
GAGGCTGTTTGGGTCTCTCAGCTTGACGCTGAGACAGCCGTGTCTGGAGGGTCCGGGTAACGGCGAACTCGGATCCTCTCTTTTTTTGCTCAGAACGAAAACCGCTCAGGGCAGACCGGCAACCAGGCCTCGCCCGACTTATCCTAGAAATCCATCCCTCATAAAGCAAGTAAAAAGCCCTATTCAAACCATTATAAGCACATATCCCATAAAAATTATAGAATAGTGGACCGTCTTTAATGTAACGGCTATAATTTCCCACATACATTAGACGTTGTAAATAATATTAATGGAAATACTTTTCACCAGGAGTAAATGATGTCAGAAGAAGTAAAAGCTTTCTTTGAAAAATGGAAAACAGACCAGGGGAAAATCGCCAAAGCAGTACCGGATGCTACTAAGGCTTTCGGAGCATTACACGGTGCGGTAATAAAAGACGGAGCATTATCCGTTAAACATAAAGAACTTATCGCCATGGCTTTAGGAATGGCGCTACGTTGTGAGCCATGTTTGAATCTGCATATAAAAAAGTGTCTTGAGGTAGGCGCCACGCGGGAAGAAATCCTCGATGCCACTGCTGTTGTGGTTATGATGCAAGGCGGCCCGGGTTATACCCACGTTCCATCCGTTTTGGATGCACTGGAAGCCTGTGGGGCATAATCATCTACTACTTTTATTGTTTTTGTCGACTTAAAAAAGCGTCATAATGCCGTTATGAGCCTGTTTGCCGAGTCAGAACGCAAGCATTTTCATGCGGCCACGCCCTTGGCGGCGCGTATGCGTCCCCGGATGTTGGAGGAGTTTGTCGGCCAGGAGGATTTTATCGCTCCCGGTAAACTCCTCTGGCGGATGCTCCAGGCGGATCGTTTATCCAGCTTAATCTTTTATGGCCCGCCCGGTACCGGAAAAACTACCCTCGCAGCCGTCATCGCCAGCCATACATCGGCAGTTTTTGTACCCACCAACGCTGCATCCATCGGCGTTGCCCAAATTCGCGATATTATCAAAGCCGCCCGTGACCGACTCGCGGCCGAAGGCAAACGTACAGTGCTATTTCTCGACGAAATACATCGCTTTAACCGCAACCAGCAGGATGTCCTGCTCGACGATGTGGAAAACGGCGTGGTCATCCTCATCGGAGCGACGACGGAAAATCCTTATTTCTCGGTCAACTCCGCTCTCGTCAGCCGAAGCACTATTTTTGAATTCAAACCCTTGAACAACGAACACATTAAAACCATTCTACGCCTCGCCCTAGGGAATAAAAACCGGGGATTGGGAAATTATCAGGTCACAATCACCGACGACGCCATGGATTATCTGGCGATAATGAGCGATGGCGACGCCCGCCGCGCCCTTACGGCCCTGGAAGTCGGCGTCCTTAGTCAGGCTCAACAGGACCAATCAGGCCAGACAGTTACATTCGATAAAAACCTTGCGGTTGAATCCATCCAGAAAAAGGCCCTGGTTTCCGATCCGGCCGGTGATAATCACTATGATCTGGCCAGTGCTCTGCAAAAAAGCATGCGCGGCAGCGATCCGGACGCCACGGTGTACTGGCTTGCCCGGCTGATCGTCGGAGGCGAAGACCCCCGATTTATCGCCCGCCGAATCGCCGTAACAGCCGCCGAAGATGTCGGCAATGCCGACCCCATGGCTACAGTTTTGGCGGCGGCGGCAGTGCAAATCAGCGAATTCATCGGCCTACCTGAAGCGCAACTCCCTTTGGCGCAAGCAGCTATATACATCGCCTGTTGCCCCAAAAGCAACGCCTCCGCCCAAGCTGTCTGGACCGCCGCCGGCGATGTTCGCTCCGGCCGAACCGCCCCGGTTCCCGACCACCTTCGCGATGCTCACTACGCCAGTGCAAAAAAACTCGGACGAGGTGTAGAATACCGCTATCCCCATGCTTCCCCCGATGGTTATATACCACAAACTTATTTACCCCAAGGATTTGAGAAAAAATACTATCAGCCTTCCTCCCGCGGTTATGAGCTCAAACTGGCCGACTATCTTAAGCAACTGGAAGAAATTAAGTTAGAAATCCAAACAAAAAAACGATAAAAATGTCTTTTGGTTATGCCAAAAACGTTGACGCGATTAAAACTCAAGGACCTGATCAGCAGGTTTACTCCCCAACAGCGGCTAACGAAAAGTCTCGCCGCTACGGAGTTGGTTTGTGCTTTACCCGAATTTCAAAATGCCCAAACCCTGCTGCTGTTTCTCACCCTCGATACCAACGAACCCGAAACGGAGAGCGTTATTCGCCGCGCTTTGGAACAAGGCAAAACCGTGGCCATTCCTAAAGTAGTCTGGGACAGCCAAAAGCTCGTACCCGTAACACTCGACAGTATGGATAATTTGGAAACTGTTCAGTCACGCCACGGTATCCGCTGGCCTAAAAACGGTCGTGTTTGCCCTACGAGTAAAATCGATCTGGCTATCGTGCCGGGTCTGGCATTCGATGAAACAGGACATCGTCTCGGTCGCGGCGGAGGGTTCTACGACCGTTTTCTTGGTCCCAACGGGTTTTCCGGAGCCACCTGCGGTCTGGCTTTTGAAGAACAGGTTTTGGATTCCGTGCCCGTCCACGACCATGATGTGCCATTAGACATGTTGGTAACCGACGCTAAAATTCGCCGGTTTCGACGCTAAAATATAAACACTTATTAACCGGGAGTCACGGATGGCTGCTTATTATCAACGACGCAAAAAACACACCGGCCGTAACTTGCTTATTTTTGTTCTGCTTGTCCTCGCCGCCGTTTTCATTTGGAGACAATGGTTTTACACTCCAGCTTCCGACAATTCCAATCCAATTGATACACCCCCTTCCCCAACCGGCCTGAATGTAGAGGATATGAATGAAACTTCCGAAGCTGCAACTTCTACTTCAAGCAATGTCGATGCACCGCCTGCCATAAATCATACGGTTGCGTCTCAACCTCAACCAACTTCCATAGCTCCCAATGTAACGACGCGCGCTCAGGAACTTCTGGCCGAAGGATGCAGTAATTTTGCCGCCGGTGATATAATTGCTGCGCGACGCAAACTAACCCTTGCCGTCGAATCCGGACTGGAGGACTCGGAAAACAAACAAGCACGCGACCTGCTTAATCAGGCCGCCGATAAATGGCTTTTCTCGCGAAATGTGTTTGAAAATGATCCTCATTGCGAGCGATTTTTAGTACCCGCACGTGATGATATTCTTTTGGTTTTGCGGAAACAATATCTCGTCCCTGAAAATTTTATCTGCTCCATAAATAATCTCAGACCAGACCGCATTCCCGCCGGCGGAACCATTAAAGTCGTTAAAGGTCCATTTCGCTGCATTGTGGAACGCAGTAAATTCCGTATGACCGTATATCTCGGCGACGTAATTGTTCGCACCTATACCGTCACTGTGGGCGCACCAGGTCAGGAAACACCCACCGGCCTGTGGAAAGTCACCAAAAAACAATTCAATCCCGCCTGGACCGACCCACAAACCGGCAAACATTATTTGCCCGACGACCCTGATAATCCGCTGGGTGAACACTGGATTGCCATGGAAGGCATTGAGGGCGACGCCGTCGGCCGAACGGGCTTCGGCATTCATGGCACAAATAAACCCGATGCTATTGGCAAAGCCGCCAGCCACGGCTGCATCCGTCTCCATAACGGCCAGGCCGAAGAACTCTATAATATGCTTCTCGAAGGCCATTCCACCGTTCGTGTGGCGGAGTAATCCCTGATTACAGTGCGGATTTCTCGCCGCCAACTGCGTATAATAAGATAGCTAAGTTTCCGTAGTGCCGGAAATTACCATAAAATTAACCTTTTCCTTTTCTGGTCCGATGACTATAATGTAAGTATAGTTTTTATGAGCTTTTGCTTATGTCGCTATCTGATTGCCAATTAGGTATAATTCAACTACGTTGGGATGAAAAAGATCGCAAGGTGGTTATCACAACACACGATGGTGATAAATTCGTAACAACCGTTGATCAAGCGATTTTCGCTTGCAAAGCCGCGGACAAACGCGAAATATATAAAAAACAATTTAATAATCTTCTGGATAAATTAGGCGGCTGGTTACAACATCACAAAAAAACAGTTTTTGAAGCTTTTCTTACCATACGTGATGCCGGATTGTTATTCGTCCCCATTAAAAACACTCCTCAATATGACCCGGCCTGGGAAGATGAATTAACGGACTTAGACCTGGAAATTGCTCAAGATGATCAATTTGATGTGATTCGTCTTAGCGTATTGTCCCTGCCGAAAACCACGCCCGAAGCTATAAGCACCTTTTTAAGCACTGATATCCCCCCTCTTCATTACCAAAATGCCCAGTGAGTCTGATCATATAAATCTGGCATTGCGCAATCAACAGGCGCTGGACACACTTATTGCTCATGAACAACCGCATTCTGAATGGATTACAACCATAGCTTTCTATAAAGCACTCCATCTCGTGGAAGCTGTTTTTGCCCGCAATAAGCAACATTCCCACAATCACGAACACCGCGAAAATCATCTGAAACGCGACCGACGCTGGAGTCATATCTGGAAACACTATCGACCGCTCTGGGCTGCTTCTATGATTGCAAGGTATTTGCAAGATGAACACGGAGCAACATATCGTACTTTTGAAGATTTTCTTCCACCTGAACGTGTGCAACCAGAATTACTACACCATCGACTATCTCAAATTGAACTATCCGTAAAAAAGTTACTCTCTCCTGAAAGCCGCGCCAGATTGGATATCGACTAAACACCATATATCTCCCAGGTTGTTTTAATGCGAAACATCGATCATGGAGTGGCCTTTGAACGCCTGTTGCGGCCGTTTTTGCTCCAACCGCTGCAAATTCTCGAAGTAGGCGCCGGTACGGGTTTATTAAGCCCCGACCGTCGCTATCGTAAAGCCTTCATCACCGGCCTGGACCCTGATCCCCGCGTTACGAACAATCCGCATATTGACCGCGCCTGCGTCGCCACCCTGGAAGATGCGCATTTTCCTCCGAAAAGCTTCGACGTCGTATGCAGCCGTTTTGTCTTCGAACACCTCGCGGATCCCGTCGCCGCGTTGAATATTCTCTACACCTGGCTTAAGCCCGGCGGCACTCTTCTGATATTAACCGTCAACGCCCTGCACTATTATTGCCGGCTGGGAAGACACATCCCACAGCGATGGGCGCAATCCATCACCGGCCGCGAGGAATCCGACATATTCCCCACCTATTACCGTTTTAATAATCCGCTGACAATCAAACATCTAATTCATCAAAGCCGTTTTTCATCCGTGGCGAAAATTTCCCTTTTTCTCTGTGAAAAATATCTCTACGCCGGCCCCTTGTGGATGCGCGCCGCGGCGGCGATGTATAGCCTCATCGTCAATAGTTGTCCTGCGTTGCGTTGGTTACGAGCCGGGCTAATCGTAAAAATAGAAAAGGTCCCATAACCTGTGTCGCGGGCATCCTGCCCGCGTAATTCCCCTTCAAATGAATATCTTTCCCATACCGCGAACAAGGCATCCACGGCACGGGAGAAGCGAAAGCAAGGTGCTCTGGCTGCGCATACATTAATCGCAGGTTTCTTCAAGCCCCCTTCCGTTTGATGCCGATGCAAGGTAAGTATAACGGTTTTGTTCTGCGCGCGAGGTGAACCATGCAGCGATATATAATCTTAATTCTATGGGCCTGGCTGATCGGCGTGTTATCGGTCCTGCTGGGCTGCAACAACGTCACCTACTCTCCCGCCGAAGAGGCCAGGTACCTCAAACCCACCATCGCGGTGATGAGTTTTGAGAATCGCGCCCAGATGCAAACCAAATGGAATCTGGGCGACGCCCTGGCCGACCAGTTAATCGACCGGCTTATGGCCACCCGCCGTTATGTTGTGTTGGAACGCGCCCAGCTTAACGCCGTTATGCGAGAGCTTAAACGCACCCAGGACAGCCGCTTCCGCAAGACGGGCGCCCCCGCCACGGGCCAGCTCAAACACGTTAAGTACCTCGTAAAAGGCGTTATCACCGATTTCGGCCATGTTGAGACGGTTGAAGGTGATTTTTGGCAGTTATTTGATTGGGGATTGCTGGGTTCCAGCACCCATGCCATGGTCGGCTGCACCGTTTATGTCGTCGATGTCGAAAGCGGTCAGGTTATCGCCTCCGAAAGCGTTCAGGCCAAGGTCAAGGACAAGAAGCACGACGACAAGCCCATCAACTACCAGGGCATGACCTTCGCCAGTTATAGTTTTTACCACACCCCCCTGGGCGAAGCGACCAACAAAATGCTCGATGAAGCCGTGGTTAAAATCGCCCGCGCCGTCGCGGAAACGCCCTACCAGCCCAAAATTGCTCGTGTGATGAACGGTCAGATCGTCATTAACGGCGGCAAGGACCGCCGCCTGGAAATCGGCGATGAATACGTCGTCCGCCCCTCCGCCGAACAGGTCTTTGACCCCGACACCGGCGACCTGTTGGGCCACATTACCGGTGAACCCATCGGCCTTGTTCGCATCGTCAACGTCACCGACCAGTTTGCCATTGGCGAGATCGTTTCCGGTGATGGCTTCGCCCCCGGCCAAACGCTCTTCCATCATTTCCCCGAAACCGCTCAGGCCCCCGCCGTCAAAACCAACTACTAGTTTCTGTTGCTCAAGCGGTGACGCGGGCATCCTGCCCGCGCATCTTTAAAATCGCCAACCGCGTCTTTACGCGAAAAACGCTCGCGGGTAATATGCCCACGTCACGAAATGTCTTTTCCGCAACATATACTCTATTGTCATTCTGTATACCGGTTCATACGAACTCTCCGCCTCGCTCCGTGTCGAGATATTGACCTTGGGGAAATAAAAAACGATGGCCCGACATGCCTGACATCCCGCAGGATGTACCCCGACGGGTCGGGCTCATCGCCTTAGGACTTAAAAAGCAAGCTACGGGGTGCTGCCAGCTGGGGGGGGCAACCGACAGCGGGGGGGGACCCGTAACTTGCGCCTTTAGTATATCCCTTTTGTAACAACTTTGTCAAAGGGTCTTTAAGAAAAAAATGCACTTTTTCACCATGGAATATGGCCGGCGCCGTTTGTAAATACCCAAAGAAGTTATCTATTTTTTCAAAACATGTCGAAGCATACCCCTATAATCGATGGAATTATCTATTGTGCCGGTGCAATTCACGATTTATTACCTGAAAATGGCTTTTTTACCCCCCTGCTCTTTGAGTATAATAAGGTATTCGGAAAACGATGAACCAACGGGCCAAAATACCCGATGAAAATATAATGTATGGTCGGAATTGGCTTTAAGGTGTTGAAAAGCAACGGATTTATCGGAAAGGAAAGTTTTTCATGTTATGGCAACAAAAGCGATTTTGGATTTGGGGACCGGTTTTGATATTGGCAATGGTTTTGGCGGGATGTGAAGATGAGGAAAAGACCCTCCTTCAGGAACAACTAACTGCCGCCGAGGAGCAGGTCCAGAGCCTGCAAAAACAACTGGCTGCTGAAAAGGCGTCCGTAGCTCAACTCACCGAAAATCTTCGGCAAGCTGAAAATGACAAAGAAACCGCTTTGGCCGAATGCCGGCAAGCACAGGAACAACTCAAAAAGGTGGAAGAACAAAACAGCCATGCCAGTGCAGCCTTGGAAACGCTGAAAAAAGCCTCTGAAGGCAGCCGCAAGGCTATCATGGAAAGAACCAGTAATCTTTCCAAACAAGTTGAGGAATTGCAAACTCAATTGGACGCGGAAAAAGTCAAAAATGCGGAACTGCAAAAAAGCGTTTCTTCAAACTACGCCACCACCGCCAATGTGATCCAGCACTATAAAAACCAACAAGCGGCTTTGGAGCAAAAAATTACCTCCTTGGAACAGGAATTGGCTGAACTGAAAAAGTAGGTCGGGCCATGCCCGCCAAACGCACCGCCGGCGTCTCGCCGGCATGGAACTCGAAGCCGGCAGGATGCCGGCGATACATGGTTATGTTTTCATCTATCAACATTTTGGATCGAATGGAGCGAGCCGTGGAGAAGATCAAAGAACGTCTCCTGCGGGTGACGGCGGCTTTGGAAGCCGCCGGTGTGCGATATGCGATCATCGGGGGCCATGCCGTCGCCGCATGGGTGGCCACTATTGATGAAACCGCCGTACGCAACACCCGGGATGTGGACATGTTGCTGGACCGCGGGGAATTTGAAGCGGCCCGCACCGCCTTGGAGTCGGCCGGATTTATCTACCGCCATGTCGCAGGCGTGGATGTGTTTCTGGATGGCAAAGACGCACGGCCGCGGGAGGCGGTGCGCGTGGTTTTCGCCGGCGAGCAGGTACAGCCCGATTACGAACTACCGGCCCCGGACCTGTCAGAGACGAAGCGGCTGCCGGGCGGGCTGGCGGTGATTTCGCTGGATGCCCTGGTTCGCATGAAATTGACCAGCTTTCGCATCAAGGATCGCGTGCACCTGCTGGACCTGATAAACGCAGGCTTGCTGGGC
>JAFGBA010000300.1 GCA_016933395.1 Sedimentisphaerales bacterium
CTCGCCCAGCAGCAGCGCTACGTATAGATTGTATGTCTCCGGAAGGGCGGCATGTTGCCAGAACGTGTGTGATAGCGCCAAGCTGCCGGCGGCAACTATCGCTGGCCAAAATTTTTTTATCCAAATGTAAATCAGCAGAAATAAATTCGCGACCGCAATCGCCCCGAACAATGCCGACATGAGATTGATGCGAAACGCCAAATCTCCCGGCAATACCTTTACGCCCGCCATGGTCAGCAGATAAAAAAGCGGATGCGCCAGCGCCAATCCTAACTTGCCTTCGATGTCTCCGTGGGCGACGCGATATTGAATCATCCCGCTATCCTGCCATACCGGCCCGCGCGCGCAAGTCGCTATATACAATACTGCAGCTAGAACAAAAACCGTCAGCCAGAGTCGGCCGCCTTTGACAGCACGGGAAGGTTGGTTCATTACTTGCGGGTGAATAAACAAAATTTCTGATCAACGTGGTTATACCCGCGAAAGCGGGTATCCAGTCCGTGTCGCGGGCATCTTGCCCGCGCTTCTGGAATTCAATGGCCTAACGCGTCTTTGGTTCCGCACCGATGCGGTCCAGCCCTGTTTGCATTTTTTCAATGAAGGCCGAGGGGGATGAATGCGCCACGATGCGCGAATCCTTGTCACCCTCCGGCCATTTAATGACGTAAGTCGGATAGGCCGTGACATTATATTTGGCCGTTAAAGCCGGTTGTTTATCGCCGTCGATCCAGATCGGCACAAAGGATTTGACAACAAAATCCACCACCGATTGGCTATGGTGGCAATCCCGCTCCATCCACGAACTATTGGGGGTATCACCCATAAACGCCACCAGCAGCGGTTTGTGTTGTTCACGAGCCTGTTTCACGCCTTCATCATGATTCGTGATCCAGGGAATGGCAGGCGGTTTTTGCCGAAAAATCGCCATTGCCGCCATTACCAGCAGTGCCACTATGAAAATCAGTACTACTTTGTTTTTTGGCGTCGCAGGCTTTTGAGTTTTTGGGATATTCGTATTTTCGGTGGTCATGGTAAAATACTTTCTTCTCACATAGCCTGATTCGTTGCAGCACTAATCGTTTCCCGACGCGGTTGAATGCCCCAGCGTCGGCCTACAGCGATAAGTATCAATACAATCGTAAAAGGGAGAATCTCATACATATCGCGCAATTCGTCAATATACCCAATGAACAACATAGTCGTCAGCAACACACATAATATCAGAAGATAACCTCGATATATAAATACCGGCGCTCCCCTTAGACCCTTTATTGCCAGAATAATTCCCATCGCCATAATCACCAGCCGAACGTAAGCCAGTCGCGATAAATTCATACCCAGATTCCTCTGCAAATGCCATTCCGTATTCCCGCCCGGTCTATCGCGCAGCCACCAGGCAATGGCCAGACAAATCCCGCCGCACAAAACGACTTGCGCTAAAATGTGATACACAAAAGACCGCCGCAGCGCCTTTCGCCCCAGCCAGACAGCCATGATGGCCGGTAAAAGAATCGTTGTTTCCTTGTTCAAGCAAGCCAGGATAAAAACAGGGTAATACCACCGCCATCTTTGCTGATACATCAAAACCATCGCCCAGGTAAACAGCAGCAATACGCCCCAGTCATAATAATACATTTTGCCGGATAAACTTAGCGGCAGTAATAATCCCGTCCCCAGAGCTGCTCCATGCGCCTGTAACGGTGTAATCTCTAAAAACAATCGCAAAAAATGATATAACGCCGCCAATCCGCCGGCTAAACAAGCAATCATAATCACCAGGCCCACGACATATTCTGTTGCGTAGTCCGCCGGCCAACCATGTTTTTGTGCCCAGGTTGACTGACCAAAACGCTTTTTTAAGGCGTCTTTGATGCCCTGCGGCGTTATACGGGTAATCGTGCGCACCAAAAACGGAATTAATTGCCGTTTGACATAAGGCCGTGAAGCCCGCATGTAGATTAAATCCTCATACAACGCCGGTTTCCACCCGGTAATACCCGGCCGATGCACGCCCACGGTAACAGGCAACGTCGCGCAAATCAGATAACCCAGATATATCCCGATGCGTTTTCCCATATTGTGGCGTGAATATCCTGCCCGCGCTATAGTCTGTTACCGCGGCATTTTGGCCGGCGCCCCATGACGTCGGGCCAACGGACGAAAGTATTCGATAGTTTGCGGCAATCCTTCTTCCAGTGATATCGCCGGTTGCCAATTGAGTACGTCTCGGGCCTGACTGATATCAGGACGTCGCCTTGTCGGGTCGTCCTTGGGAAGAGGTTTATATACGATTTTGCTCGATGAATCGGTTAGCTTAATAACGAGTTCAGCGATGTCTTTAATGCTGCGTTCATCGGGATTGCCCAGGTTCATCGGCCCGATAGTTTCCTCCTGTTCCATAAACCGTATTAATCCATCGATTAAGTTTTGCACAAAACAAAACGACCGCGTCTGACTCCCATCGCCGAAAATCGTAATCGGCTCACCCCTTAACGCCTGCAGGATAAAATTACTCACTACCCGCCCATCATCCGGCCGCATCCGAGGTCCATACGTGTTGAAAATCCTTGCAATGCGAATATCAACCTGATTTTCCCGGTAATAGTCCACCATCAGCGTTTCCGCTACTCGCTTGCCTTCATCGTAACAACTTCGCGGCCCGATGCAGTTAACGTTACCCCAGTAGCGTTCCGGTTGCGGGTGCATTTCCGGGTCTCCATAAACTTCCGATGTCGAAGCTTGCAGCACCCGCGCTTTGATATCTTTGGCCAAATTCAGGGCATTAATCGCGCCCATCACGTTGGTTAAAACCGTCTTGACCGGATTGCGTTGATAGTGAATCGGTGATGCCGGACACGCCAGATTGTAAATGTAATCCACCTCCAGCCGGTAAGGGTCGATCACGTCGTGGCGAATGACTTCCAGCCGGTTGTCATCCAGCAAATGCAGGATATTGTCTTTGCTGCCGGTGTGGAAGTTATCTAACACCATAACCGAATGGCCTTCCCCCAGCAGCCGTTCTGTTAGGTGCGACCCTATAAATCCTGCTCCACCGGTAATTAAAATCTTCATCTCATGCTCTTCAGATGCACTCCGTCCCCGTCGGCGACAGGGCCGAAATTGACATAACCTATTAATAAATAAACGATTATGTTTAATATAAGGCAGGCCGCGCCCGCCAAACACGCCACGGGCATCTTGCCCGTGGAATTCTAATCTAATGCCTCCAGCAAGTCGGGATTAATCTCCACCGCTGCCGTTTGGCCGAGTATCTCCACCTTCAAATAAATACGCGTAACATTTTTTCGCTCCTCGATCACGCCTTCCGCTCCCATCAATGGTCCTTGCGTTACCCTGCATCGCATTCCTTTTTTCAAGCCGGGATGGGCGTCTATCGGCAATCCACTTTGCAACGCCTGATGAATTTGTTTGAGTTCCTTGGCCAGACCGACCTGATCTGTGACGGTTAATACTTGGGCGATGCGATTGCTGGTTAGAGCGTGATATCGTTCCTCTTCATTACCATAAAAAAACAGGTAGCCGCTGAAAAGCGGCATTAAAACCTTTATTTTCCGACCTTTACGATGCGTTTGCTTTTTTCGCAAAGGTAGAAAATAGCCGATGTCATACTTGTGCAAAAACCACGCTAAGGCCTTTTCATTGCGGCTGCGGGTGTGGGCTACCCACCAAGGTCGATCAACCGCCTCAATGTCTATTTGCTCCGGATACAGGATAGGGGGATTTTCCTCGAGTTTTAACATGTCCCTATAAATGTCCCTGATACCAAATTCCGCGGGACGTCACGAGTTCCCGACCGGAGGCCTATTTTTAATGTAACTATCGTATTTCTACAGTATTATCGGCAAAGCTGCGTTGATTGTTAAGCATGTTTGCCAATGTTTTTTGACTCAATTTCCTCAAAACCTTTTCACTCTATCTGCCTCAGCCGGGGAATGCAATTAAGAAGGTTGTTAAATGTTACCTAATTCCGATAATAACCTCATTGCTGATAGTACGATACAGGTAGCATATTGGTTCTGCCTGAACCAGTAACAACGGGGGCTTTACACTTGCTTTTAGCAATTTATCATCGCAAAATGCTTGTATGTCACATGTTAATCATATCATCAAACGCTTGGCCGATGTGCTATTCGTTTTAGTGATATTTCCCTTATATATTTTAATATATGGACTTATAGCAATTATTTTCTGGTTTTGCCAGGGAAGGCCGGTGCTTTTTCGCCAGGAGCGGGCCGGTCAATATGGGCGGCCCTTCATCCTATATAAATTTCGCACTATGCAAGCCGATTGCAATCCTTTTGGCCCGTCGCCCCAGGCCGGTAGCGATGCCCGCCTCACCCCGTTGGGGCGGATTCTTCGGAAAGTCTCCCTTGATGAACTTCCTCAAATATGGAACATCTTCAAAGGAGATATGTCCCTGGTAGGACCTCGGCCGTTGTATGTTGCCCAGATGGCAGAATGGGATAACCGCCAAAAACGGCGTTTGGAAGTGAAACCAGGACTGACCGGGCTGGCTCAAATCAG
>JAFGBA010000042.1 GCA_016933395.1 Sedimentisphaerales bacterium
AGCCGCTGGAGATACATGATGCCCTTGAATCGTTCCAGGGCGTCAACGCCGCTTTCATTACGCCGGCTGCGCGTGATACGCTGAAGAATTTCCAGCATCCGCCGCGTACCCTCGCGACAGGGAATACATTTACCGCAGCTTTCCCGCTGAATAAAGTCCATGAAAAATTTGGCCAGATCGACCATGCAGGTCGTTTCATCCATCACCACCAGGCCGCCCGATCCCATCATGGCTCCCACCGTTTTCAGTGATTCGTAATCGATTTCTATATCCAGATATTCATTCGGGATACAACCGCCGGAAGGCCCGCCGATCTGCACCGCCTTGAACGCTTTACCGCCCGGAATACCGCCGCCGATATCGAACACAATCTCGCGCAAGCGCGTGCCCATCGCCACCTCGACCAACCCGGTACGCGCTACTTTGCCCGATAAAGCAAAAACTTTGGTGCCCTTGCTGGTCGGCGTACCCACCGCCGCAAAAGCTTCGGGACCGGTCGTGAAAATACCGGGAAGGTTCGCCAGTGTCTCGACGTTATTGATAACCGTCGGCTTGTTGAAAAGCCCGCGCACCGCGGGAAACGGCGGTCGGGGACGCGGCATTCCTCTTTTACCTTCAATACTGTGAATCAGTGCGGTTTCTTCTCCACATACAAACGCGCCTGCGCCTTGTTTGATTATAATATTCAAATTAAAGCCGCTGTTGAAAATGTTAAAACCAAGCAAACCCATTGCCTCTGCTTGAGCTATAGCCTCCTTCAACCTGCGAATCGCCAGTGGATATTCCGCCCGTATGTAAACATAAGCTTTACCGGCCCCAATGGCGTAAGCGGCAATAGCCATACCTTCCAGCATACGATGAGGGTCGCCTTCGATAACAGCTCGGTCCATGAATGCGCCGGGATCGCCTTCATCTGCGTTGCAAACCAGGTATTTCTGGTCGGCCGGCGTATTGAGGGCGAAACGCCACTTTTTACCGGTTGGGAATCCCCCGCCGCCCCGCCCGCGCAACCCGCTAATCTCCACCGCATCACAAACCTCCTGCGGCGTCATGGAAGTAATAATTCGCACAAAAGACCGATAACCGCTTCTGGCGATGTATTCACTGATCTGACTGGGATCGATTATACCGCAATTAGCCAGCACCCAACGCGTCTGCCGGGCAAAAAACGGATGTTCATCCATAAAGGGAATATCTCCCCAATCTTGCAAGCCGTTCTGACGATGCTGGCCTAGAACATTTTCCTTCAACGGCCGCCCTTGCAACACAGATTCAAGGATGGCAACGGCATTGGCTTCGCGAACGCTTTGGAAACATAATCGCGCCCTGCCGGGCAACTGCACATCCATGAGCGGCTCGACAGCACATAAACCAACACACCCTACCTCCGCCACATTTGCATCAATTTTTTTTCCGGAAACGTATTGCCTGATTCGCGTCAAGGTTTTACCCGCCCCGGCGCCCAGTCCGCAGGTTCCCGTGCCGACGAATACGGTAGGCTTGTTCACGGTTTCACGTCGCAATTGGGCTAACCATTCCGGTTGTGATTCCTTGCCGCGAACAACCGCTAATAATTGTTCCCGCAGTTGAGATTCTGTCTTGATGGAATCATTCACCTGTGTGTTCAATATGCACCTCACTCATCCGCTTTCTTTCGGTAATTTTCGATGATGTCTTTGATGGCTTCGGTGGTAACCCCGGCGTGAAATTCTCCATTAACGCAAATTACCGGCGCCAGTCCGCATGCCCCGATACAGGCCACGACTTCCAGGCTGAAAAGTCCATCCCGACTGGTCTGACCGGCTTTTATGTTTAATGCACGTTCCAAGGCATCGAGAATCGCCGCTGAACCTTTAACATGACAGGCCGTGCCACGACACACCTGGACATGAAATTTACCCTTAGGTTCAAAACGAAATTGATTATAAAACGTCGCCACGCCATAAATCTTGCTGGCCGGAAGATTTAAGTGCCGCCCAATGCGTAATACCACGTCTCGTGACAGATACCCTTGCACCTCCTGGACTTCCTGTAACAGCGGTATCAAGGCATCACGTCGTGCATCCGGATACTTTTGTAAAATCGGTTCTATATCCACCGTTGTCATACTATCTACCTTTCCAAAACATTACTGACGTTGTCGGGAAAAATAGGCTACTTTCTGTAAAGCTACCGCCATGTCCATCTGTTCAACGAATACTCCTGCAGGAACCTGTAAACGAACTGGCGCAAAATTAAGAATGCCTTGCACACCGGCCTGAATCACCACATCGGTTACCCGTTGTGCTTCATCAGCGGGAACCGTTATAATCGCCGTCTGTACTCTTTCTCGGGCAATAATTTCTTCGATGCACGTCATGGAAAAACAACGGCAACTCATAACCACTCGATCTATTTTTTGCGGATCATTATCGAACGCCGCCACAATTTCCAGATTCGGCGTCTTGCCATGAAAATAAGCCAATATTGCCCTACCGAGGTTTCCCACGCCAATCAAGACCGCTTTTTGCTCAATAGCCCCGTCGAGAAACTGTCCTATAGATTGGTATAATCCCTTGACTTCATAACCGCGTCGCGGGCTGCCATCATAACCCACTACCATTAAATCACGCCGTACTTGCGCCGCTGTTACTCCGGCCAGCTTTGCCAGTTCATGGGAATATGTATGATGACTCCCTCCCTGAGCCAACTCCCTCAAACATCGGCGATATAAACTCAACCTTGCTATAGTTTTCTCAGAAGGATGAGGATTCATTTGGATTGGTTTTTCAGGCATTATTCATCACGCTATTCTATTTCCGTCTAATTATTAACAATGTTATTTATTTCACAAATAATATAATAAAATAAACCACAAGTCAATAAATTTTTTATAAATCATTAAGTGCTTCTTAAATAAAGACTTACACCTATTTCCTGGTTGAGCCCCAACAAAAAACATGGAAAATCAAACTTCCAAGCTCCGCCCCACCCCCATTCGAACTAATTTTTTTATAAAAAACTTCCTATTGAGTAATTTTTGATATATCCGGGGATTGTGTTTGCTCTTCTTGGCGGACATCAAAGGCCCGCCAGATAAGTTTTATAACAGCCTGAGGAGAAAATTTCCCCGTATTAAAAACAATATCGTAACAATGGATTTCATTTATATCAAAACCGGTAAAATCACGAACGAATTTACCCTGCTCACGATCTGCTTTTTTAACGCGTTTGGCGGCCGCTTCTACATCAGTTTGGTCTAACTCAGCGATATGGCGGCTACGCTGCTCAAATGGCGCTGTCACAAATACATTTAATCCTCGGCTGCGATCCAACACTTTGCTGGCGCCACGCCCCAAGATAATCGCTTTTCCATGACGCGCTATCACCAGCAATGTTTCCGTAAGGTGCTCGAAATAGCGCTGCACACTTACTTTCCCCTGGCTTTTACGCTTAAAAAGCACTTCAAACGCCTTGGCCACTCTCCCACGTGTTTGTTCATCCATCCCTTCAAGCAATTTGACATGAACATTCATATTCTTGCTCATATAATCAAGAATTTCACGGTCATAAATATCCCAATCCATTAATTTACTTAATCGTAAAGCAATTTCGCCGCCACCGCTGCCTACCAGTCTTTCAATGGAAATATAGTCAATAGCCGCCCCATCGGCCAAGTGCGTATGGCGGTCCTCGGATTCGGCGATACTACGGGCGTCATCCCAATGGTGCATTTGTTCGGCGACAATCTCAGCGGTGCTTTTCTTAATGCGTTCATCTTCCACCTTCATATCCACTATATGCTGATCGAAGGCTCGCCAAATTAACTTGGCGACACTTGGCGGCGTCACCAATTCCGTACTGAACGCCAGATCATATTCCAGCGGATCATCAATATCCTTACCGGAAAAATCTTTCACAAACCGTCGTTGGGTCGCATCCGCGGCTTGAACGACTTTCTGGGCCGCTTCAAGGGAAATGTCCCGCTCCGCAGCATAACGTTGACAACGCAATTCAAAAGGCGCCGTTACGCGTACGCTCAGCCCCCGCTCCCGGGGCAACACCTGACCGGCGGCTCGCCCGACAATAATCGCCCGCCCCATTCTGGCCAGCACCAGTAGCACTTTGGTTAAATGTTTATAATAACTCAACTGCTCGACATGTGCGGCTTCTTTGGAAGAAAACAACGGCATTAACCAATCTTCCATCCATCCCTTGGTGCGCTCATCCACCGCCTCAATCACACTACGATGGACATTCATGTTTTCGGACATGTAATCGAGGATATCTTTATCGTAGAACTGCCAATTCATCAACTTCGACAAGTGTTCGGCGACATCCTCACCTCCACTTCCCAATTCCCGGCTGATAGTAATGTAATCAATCTCCACCCCCGTGCTTAGCCGCAGATGTTCCTTCTCCTTGCTCAACTCCCATTGCCGCATCTGCTGCTCGACAATCCTGCCGATATCCTGGCCTTGAAAGAGTTTTCCGGGCATAACTAAACTCCTTATTGTCGGATTTTGACTCTATCCGGCGTTCCGTCCCGTCAACACATCAATTGAATCTCACCGCCAATCACTACCCATGATAATGGTTTGGCCATTGGAGTAAAATCACGCTAGAGCTATATTTGACAATAAATTATAATTACTTGTCCGTCAAGCAACCATTCGAAACGCTTTATATTTAAAGCGAAACAATATTACTAATATAAACTGCTTATTTACCCTGTTTTTGCTGAAAGGACCGGGATACATTTCGACAAGAAAACATATAACTTATTAACGGGAAACAAGATACGTCATAGGTAGCAGAGGACATCAATCTCTGGCCATCCGTTGGTAAGCTATAATCGACTTGGTGTCGTACTTACGTAAAGTTATGTCATTCACAATTCCTCACATAACCTTTATAAATTAGATATACCAATAAATACTATTAAATATATATGTATAAGTACGATTAAATTATCCTTATTTATTACTACAGCGCAAGTTATTGGTTTTGGGCCATAAAAACCGCGTTTTTGATACTGATAATGCTGCCAGTAACACCCAAAAAGGTCTACGTTGCGCTGTAGTATTATCACAGAGTTAAATATTTTACGACAATACAAATGGAGCGTGCACTATTTTTATGTGCAAGTATCCGTCGCATACTTGGCAATTATGGTTGTTGTCTTAATTCACAGACCTCGCCATCCGGACCATAAAAATAAGCCACCCATACGTTGGGACGAAACTCCACAGGCTCACCGAGGAATACAATACCCTTATTTTTAAGTTTCTGCATAAGCATTTGAAAATCATCCACTTCAAAACCAAAATGGATCAATCCATGGTCATACTGATTGATGGTGCGTGCTTTATTGCTTCCTTGGGGATAGGAATATTCAAAAAGCTCCAGAATCCCGCTTCCCGATTCGAGATGGACGATTCTGCATTTGGCCCCTTTTACACCGATGACCCTGCTGATCCGGTCATCGGTAATATTAAGCTGCATCAGGATTTTCATTCCCAGAAGATCGTGGTAAAACGCAAGAGACTTTTCCAGATTACTGACGCTTAACGCGATATGTCCCAGGCACTTTATCATGGCAGCCCGATCATTGAAGTTTAATAACCAAGTGTTACACCGCCGTCAATGTCGAATCGTGCGCCGGTGATGAATAACGCTTCATCGCCGGCGATGAAAGCCGCCAGATAACCGCATTCTTCTATCGTTCCTATTCTTCCCAGGGGATGTTGGGCGTAAATATATTTTCTTGCGGCGTCGGGGTCCTGCTGCTGACTGAACCAGTCCTCGACAAGAGGCGTCTGAATCCAGCCGGGGCAAATAACATTTACGCGTACGCCGTCCGGAGCAAAATCAATGGCCATATTTTTCGTCATGGCGATTTGTCCGCCTTTTGTGGCTGAATAGGCGGCGGCGTTGGGCTGGCCGACGACGCCCACCATGCTGCTGATGTTGATAATGTTTCCTTTGGTTTTTTTCAGATGGGGCAGGGCGTACTTGGAGCACAAAAACGTGCTTCTAAGATTGGTGTTTTGGATAAATTCCCATTCCTCTTCCGAAGTCTGCTCGGCGTTTTTGGAAAGATGGTATCCCGCGTTATTAACCAGAATATCCAGCCTGCTATACGTTTTTAGGGTAAGATTAATCATATTCCGGATATCTCGGGATTGGGTGACATCGGTTTTTATGAAGACGGCGTCGCCTTTGGCCGCTCCCAGTTCATCGGCGATTTTTCTTCCCTCGGCCTCCGTTCTGCAGGTGACCACGACCTTGGCCCCTTCCTTATGAAATACCCGCGCGATGCCCAGACCGATGCCTTTACTTGAGCCGGTAACAATTGCAACCTTATCCTTTAGTTTCATCTTTATTACTCCTCTTATTCTATAATTCAGTAATAAGCGTATGAGGCTTAATTTTTACGTTATGAGGCGCAAAACCATAGACTTTTGCGGCGTTGTTTCCAAGGAATGCTTGCCTTTCCTTATTGCTCATAAAGTCACAGCCATATCTGACAAAATCCAGACTCTGACGATAGGTGAAGTCAACCATGGTCCGCGGATAATCAGAACCCCACATCAATTTTTTATAACCCACCGCCTTTAAGGCCCGTTTTATCGCGGCCTGTGCCTGACGAAAGGGCGGTCCTTCCCGCCGAAAGAGCCAGATCATCCCGCCGCTTTCGATGTAAACATTTTTGGCTTCCGCCAGTTGAATTTGTTCCATCCATCCTTTATGACCGCCCATGCCGAAATGGCCGATACACATTTTTAATTCGCCAAAATGACGTATAATGTTTTCCATTTGTTTGACTTGCACGCGGCCCGAAGCCAAATCAATGGAAAGAATCATTCCATTTGATTCCATCTCCTGCCAGACATACATTAATTCAAGGCTGTCGAGCTTTATGTTTATTTCGGGCAGAAACATAGCCGGGCACTTGACGCCTTGGAACCCTTTTTTTCGCAATATCTGGAAATCTTTTTTTAAATTACGGGGTTTTCGGAAATCCAAAAGACCGTGAACGAAGAAACGTTTTGGATATTTTTTTTGAATATTTAATAAATAATTGTTTTGATTACCATCAAGATATTCCTGTGTGACGATGGCATTCCAAACACCTGCATCCTCCATGGCGGCCAGCGCTGATTCAGCGGTACTGCGGCAATCCCCAAAATAAGTGGGCATTCCCTGATATATTTTATCGCCAACTTTTATAATGCCATTTTTGACTGGTTTTACGGGCTGTTTCCCCAAACTGCCGTTTATTTTATCCCATAAATGCATATGAGCATCAATGATCATATCTTTTCCTTTCTAATCCATAATAAAACCACCGTTGACATCGGCAATCTCGCCGGTGATATAATTGGCGGCATCTGAAGCGAGGAATAAAACAACCGCGGCGACTTCCCCTGGTTGGCCTATTCGGCCAAGAGGAATTGATTGTTTATATTTTTCGATTTGAGATGAAGAAGCTGAGTTTGTCATTTCTGTTCCAATAACACCTGGACAAACAGCGTTGACATTTATACCGAACGGCGCCGCATACCGAGCCAGGGTTTTGGTTAAACATATTATTCCCGCCTTGGATGCCGAGTAGTGGGCGCCAACCTGAAGGCCGCCTGTTTTTCCGGCTCCTGACGCCATATTGATGATCTTGCCATACCGGTTTTCTTTCATAACAGGCAAAACTCTTTGCGAGAGAAAAAATGCGGATTTGAGGTTCACGGCCAAAACACGATCCCACTCTTCTTCCGAGATGTCTTCCAGGTTGGTTCTGGGGCAAATTCCCGCATTATTCACTAATATGTCAATCCTGTTAAAGGACGCTAAAATATTTCCAACCGCCGTGTTTATTTCTTCCACTACAGAAAGGTCTGCTCGAATTACATAATTTTCCATGCGGCTTGTTTTTAACTGCTTATCAACTTCCGCCAGTTTGGAACCATCGATATCTATGGCGACAACTTTTACCCTTTCTTGCGCAAAGGCAAGTGCTATGGATTTACCCAGACCGGCGGCGGCGCCGGTTATCACAACAATTTTATCTTTTAGAAATATTTCCAAAAAAATCATCCTTTTCGGTTGACTAATTGTCGACAATCGACTATCTTAGTGTAACTTGGGCATTTGGAAAATCAAGCATGAAATTGACCGGTTTAAAACAAGACAACAGCCTTTCTGAAAAGGTTTATCAGCAATTATTTAGGTCTTTGGCGGCCGGAAAGCTGCATCCAGGGCAGAAAATTACGGAATCCAATATAGCCAAGATGATGGGCATCAGCAGGGCGCCGGTCCGGGAGGCGTTTAAGAGGCTTGCGAAGGAACGATTGATTGTCCTGGTGCCCAGAAGCGGCTGTTATATTGCAGAGTTGTCGGAAAAAGAGATTAAAGAAATTTATGAAATACGAATGCGATTAGAATGTATGGCCCTTGAATATGCGTTTGACAAACTGCATTCTTCTCCGAAACCTCTTATCCAGCTTCTGAAGGAATTTACATGCTGCATGGGCAAGACCGACGAGGGACTTATTAGAAATGAAGTTCGATTGGACACCAGACTTCACGATCTTATCGCTGTTCAGTCCGGTTGTCCCAATCTTCAGGAAATGCTCGAAAATCTCAGGACGCGCATAGAAGTTCTGCGTCATCAAACGACGGCTACAGGCATTCATGCCGCCGAAGCACTGAAAGAGCATATTAATATATTGCAGGCTGTCAAAGATGGTAATAAAAGGCCGGCTTTAAAGTATCTTAGAGAACACATTGAACATACGAAAAACAACGTTTTATCTCAATTCTGAAACGGAAAAGTTTTGATATGAACATGAATGTTGTTATTAACAAATGTTTCTTCAATTCATTTGGTTAGTCTTGCTCAGAAAGGTTGAAAAAAGAGGTAGAAAAATGATTGCCAAAAACATCAAAATCAAAGGTATCGTCAGTTTTATCGTATTGGGAACGTCCTGTATTTTCAGTTTGGCGTTTTCACCCTATGAAAATTATCTTCTTTCCGGAAAAGAAACGCATGTCGCCCTTTTTGCGCAGATTAAGGAAGGACAGGAAAACGCATTTGCCCAAACGTTGAAGCTTCTCTATGAGCAAAAATCCGTAGAGCAGTTGCAGAAGGCCGATATCCGCAATCTCTCGGCTTTTCAGAAACCGCTTAACGAAAAAACATACTGCATGCTTTATTTCGATTACAAGGGCGGCAAGGATTATCTTGGCGCCGCGAAGGCCTTTGAAAAATCATGCCCTGTGACTGAGAAACTTAATGCCTTAATTATTCCCCATCCTCGTGCGGAGCGGTATGGCTGTAAATGGCTGCAAATGGAATGGATTACTTTTATTCGCGGTAAAGACGTGAAAGACAAGTCTCAGAGTGTAGTTTCCATGGTTACCAGAATCAAGCCGGAAAAAGAAATGGAGTATCGGATGTTGCATCAAGGCGTTTGGCCGGGCGTCGTGGACCAGATGGAACGCGGCAACTGTAGAAACTTTTCGATATTTCTGGTCGAATTGGGAGATGAAATATACGAATTTTTCTATTATGAATATGTCGGAACCGACGCCAAAAAGGACGATGCGATGAACACTTCTGACCCGGCAAATCTTCGCTGGTGGAAGCAGACGGATCCATGCCAGGACCCGTTGCCGGAAATGAAAGGGAAAGGAATCTGGGCGCCAATGGAAACTATCGCTATATCAATGTAAATCATCACCGGCTTCGAATCGATTATTTTAAAAGAAATTGATTAATGGGCGGAAGAAGACTTGAATCTCTGGCCTCCCATTTGTAAGTTATAATCGACTTGGCGTTGTGCTTGCGTAACTTACTGTTTTATAAATGAGATATGAAGCTTTATCCAATAAAATTCGCTAATTACTGTTAATTGTAGATGTATAAGTGCCGTCAAAAGTGCAACCGGGATGCAAATATCTTGGGAAAATGAGATTTTTATGACCATGTTTGATACTCAATCACTTCGGCAAGAAATCATTACCGCCTGCCTTTATCTTCGCGATAAACTAGGATATTTTATCGGCACCTGGGGCAATATATCGGTACGGCTTGATGAAGGATTGCTCCTGACTCCCACACGCATGGAATACGATCAGTTAAAACCGGAGGACCTTGTTGTCATTTCTTTGGAAGGTGAAATTATCAAAGGAGAACGCCTTCCAACTTCCGAAATGGAACTACATCGTCAGATGATGCTTAAACGTCCCGACCTCCGTGCGATTATTCACAGTCACTCTCCCTATGCCTCCGTTGCAGCGGCGGCACATGGTTCGGTTCCCGTCATTATGGATGATATGGCCGAGGTTATCGGCGGGGAAGTTCATTGCGCAAAATATGTTCCTGCCTGCCGGCATCAGGAACTGGCACAAGCGGCATGTGATGCGATAGGCCCCGACGCCTGTGCCGTACTATTGGCCAATCATGGAGTTTTGACGGGAGGAAGGGATTTGAAAGAAGCCCTTGTTGCCGCCCAATTCATGGAAAAAGCAGCCATGATCTTTATCCAGGCTCAGGTTTTGGGAGGCGCCCATAAGATTCCAGAAAACCACTGGCGTCAGGAACGTCATCGGTATCTTTATAAATATGGCACCGCTGAAGATATGAGAGATGATCCAGATTAAGAATCTGATGGAAGTGGGCGCGAAAGAGGTTAAAGGGGCTGGAGGATGTTGATTGGGAATTCATGTTTTACATCCAGATTAAAGGTTAGTGGGCTTAATCCGCTAAATCCTTGCAATATCATAACCTATCCCTTGGCCCAGTTCGACCCTTTTTATCGTAACCCTCCGAGCAAGTACACCCTGGTAAAAAAAGTCAGGCGGCGAGGTCGTCGGTTTGGTTTTGGAGGAATTTCCATTGGGCCGGCAGCAGTTCGTCGATGCGGGCGGCGGGGTGGGTGCTGATGCGGGCCAGCACGTCCCGGAAGTAGGCGAACGGGTCCACGCCGTGCAGTTTGCAGGTGGCCGTCAGGCTGTAGATGATCGCCGCGCGTTTTGCGCCCGCCTTGCTGCCGGCGAACAGGTAATTCTTGCGGCCGATCACCACCATCCGCAGAACCCGTTCGGCGAGATTGTTGTCTATCTCCAGGAGCGGACCCTCCGTATATCGCGCCAGCGCCCAAGACAAGGCCCAGGCGGTCATCCTCAAGCTGAAGGCCATGAAGCTCTCGAAGGCGGCGTCCGTGGTTGAGGAAGGTTACGGGGAAACCTTGTCATATTACGCCTTCCCGGACAAACATCGCCGGCAGATTCGGACCAATAACCCCCTGGAGCGGATCATGCGTGAGATTCGCCGTCGGACGCGGGTGGTGGGGAGTTTTCCGGATGGCCGTTCGGCGTTGATGCTGGCGACGGCGCGATTGCGGCACATCGCCGGAACAAAGTGGAGCACGCGGCGGTACATGGATATGGGGCATTTATACGAACAGGAACAAACCTCGATGCAAAAAAAGGAGGCGACGGCCGGATAGCCCGATAACTCGCGGCTCCCTAGGGGGGCCAGGGGCAGGAGCAAAGCTTCTACCCAGGTAACACCGTAACCATTCGGCCAAGTGCATCTTGTGGGGTGTTTTGAAACGGTGATAATTGGCCCATGATTTGAATTTGGAGGTCAGTCAT
>JAFGBA010000301.1 GCA_016933395.1 Sedimentisphaerales bacterium
GTTAAAACGGCTTTTATGTTCCCACTCCTCACGGCGGGCGGCGTAACTGTCGGCGGGAATATCCCTGGGCAGCCGCAACACCGCCCGTAGCTGCTCCTGCCGCGCCAAACAACACAAGGCGTCGGCAATCACCCGGTCGCCGTGGGCGGCCTTGGCCCCGCCTTCTTCCTCCGCGAAACAGGAAGGCCCTACAGTGGAGGCATTGAGAAAAATGTAATCCTCCGCTTCGCGGATAGCATCTTCGTCGGGATTGACGAAACGGCGGTTCTGATCGTCCAGGCGAAAGACCATCCCCAGCGCTTCGCGGTAATTGATAATCAGGTCCAACTTCGTCGCCGAACTGTTGTGCCAGCCGCGATTCTGGCTGCGCGGCCGAAAGGTCTTGGTCTCATCCGCGCGGTAATAGACAAAATCGTAGCCCAGGCTGTAAATGCGGCGGCCAAAGGTGGTTCCCGCGCCGTTGGATTCCCAAATAAGGAACGGACGATGGTTCGATGCGCCACCCACCCACAGACATAACGCAACCACTTGTTCGGCGAAATGGGTGGGGGAGGTAAAGGGACACACCCACGAACCGACTTTTTGATTCAAATTGCAATCGTAAATACTGGCGACAGAATTGGAACTACCCGAACCGAGTGAAATATCGCAACCGACGATATAATTGTGCGTCTGGTCGGGCCGCCAGCGGCGATGTATGTCAGGAAAGAGCCGTCCCCACCATTGCAATCGTTTTTTGCCGATATCCTGGCGAAAACGCACATCGACGATCCGGTCCCGCTCCCATTGTTCGCTGGTGTCGTCGGCAACCAACACCCGGTAGAGGATTTCCCCGGTGAAATCCGGTTCCTTCACCAGGTCGCTGCGCATTCGCTGCAACACCTGGGCTTCGAAGGCCATATCGCCCGATCCCACCGGGTCCATATCAAGATTCTGGGCGACGTCGCGGTCGCTGCGGCGGCGGCATTGATCGTCATACCACACGCTGCGCCATTTGCCCGACCCATCGGCGACAAACAGGGCGTGGTCCTCGCCGGAAAGCACAGCGGCGATTTCCAGGGCTTTGACGTCGATGAGTTCGCCTTTTTCGATCTTGAGGAAATCCCCGCCGTAGGTGCGGCGGTAATAGTTGATATCCTCGATGATAACCTTGCCGTAATCGGGGCTGCGGTATAGGCCGGTAATGCGTTCGGGCCGCTTCCACCAGGGCAGGACAAACACATCGACTTTACCGGAAAAGCGCAATTTGGCGTAAGGATGGCCGCGATGGGTGTGCGTGGAGTTGTAAATAATGCAGTCGGTGGTGTCACTCAAGGTCTCGGAAATACTGGCGGCGTCGGCGGGATCGACGCGGGCGAATTCATCCAGCATGACCGCCAGGCGGCGGTCGCCTGCGCCCAGGTCTTTATTGGTCGATTCACCGTCGATGACGGACTCATTCCAGAGATTGCGCAGGTGCATGTGGGTTTTTTCGATCTCCGGCTTCATCCAGTCGGGCAGGCGCTTGTGCAGGTAGATGAGCTTGGAGAATAAGCATTTGTGATCGCCGCGTTTATCGACGTATTCCTCCTTACGCGAAGCGCACAGGAAATGCGAATCGGCGAAGAGCAGCCAGATAGCAAAGAACGTCCCCAGGACAATCCAGGTAGCGCCCATATCTCGTGATTTATCGATCAGCAAGTCTTTACCCTCGTTGATGCTCGCTACAATCCGGCGAATGGCTTTTCGCTGCACGGTCCACGGGATGAACGGCAGGTTCCTCCGGCTGCCCCGGAGTTTGGGATTGAAGGTCCAAAAACACGTCGCAAACAGAATCACCGGGTCCGCCCGGCACAGGTTCAGGAATGGTTTTTGCAGGCTGGGGTTGCGGCTGAGCGTCCGGTGGAGCAGTTGCCGGAACCGCAGGTTCGCCGTCACCTCCGTCGGCACCTTGGCCAAAAACGCTGCGGGCGAAATCTCGAAGTTGATCGTCGGTGAGGTCATCCGGCGCGCCTCCGGCGGTTGCGGACCGGGCCGTGACCACCCGGCGCCAGCGGTCCCCGGCCAGATGCTCCAGGATGTATTTGATGGCCTCCATATCCGGGGGGACGTAGAGTTCCCGCTGCCAGGAGAGTTCGCCCTGGCCGTTGCGTTTGATTTCCTTGCGGACAAAACCCTGCACCAGAACATGCAGGCCGGTCTCGGCCATCGCGACCAATTGCTCGCGCTGCTCGTCGGTTATCAGCGTTTGCGCTTGGGCGGGAACAAGATCGGTGATTGGGGTATTTGTCATCATTACACATAGCTGTAAAAAGCGACCATGCGGGTCACGGTCCCCGCCTTGTCGGTGATTTCCAGGTAAAGCCAGTCGTAGCCGAAAAAGTCGAAGTAAAAGCCCGCGATACCGTCCGCGTCATCGTCGTTACTTTTGTGGATGGTTTTAAGCCAGCTCCCGGTGATGGTGACGGTATCGGCGAACCGAGTAGGAACCGGCGTGCCAGACAGTTGGCCGCTGGGATCGTCGTGGTAGAGGGATGCCCCCAGGGTGAATGTGCCGCTACAGACTTTTCGCGCCGGGCCTTTCCCATCGCGCCCGGCCCAAAGGATATAATCGATGGTGTCGCCGTCGTTGCCGGCCGCGGCCAGCATAATCTCGACGGCATTGGCGAACTCGGTGGTAATGGGCTTTGCGCCGGTGGGGAGGGATAACGCGCCTGCGGTGGCGGTCGTCAGCAGCGGATTGTCCACCGCCGTTGCATCACGCAAGATAAACCAGCCGTTTTGCCGGGTGCGGTCCATCGCTTGCTCCGGCCAAAAAGAAAGGGCCGCCTTCGCTCGTGAGAGCAAAGACAGCCCTAGCGTGCTGTCGGATCGCTAGCTCCTGTTGACGCTACCGGCCAAGTAACGTCAGCCAGCTACTTCTTTTTGGCGTTATCGAAAAAGGTCTCCTTTAATAACGGCTACGAATCAATCCGGCCCATCGGTCGCGCAGATAGGGCGGCGACGGCTCCGGTTCACTTAGAAAAGGGATGCCGCCAGCCGTCCAAAATACATGATCGAGTGAATTAATCGTTCCATCATGGTCGGAGGCAGCGCCGCCGACTATCTTGCGACCGGAAACCGTTACGCCTGACCCATCGTCTAAGTTGCTGTACCAGCCGTCCGTAAAATCGCCGTCGGCGGCCTTCCTGCCGTTGCCGGCGTTGTACAGGGCCGCCACTTCCGGGCCGCTGAGCGCCCGCCCCCGGTATATCCGAATATCGTCCATAGCACCGATAAAGCCGTTCGAGAACGACGGGTCATCACCGCTTCCGAGGGTCAGGACGCCGCTGGGACTGCAATCGCCGTCAACGCCATACGGGGATTCCCCGTCAACAAAAAGGCCGTCGAGATACACTTTTACGCCGAGGATGGGTTCATCTCGGTCCCAGGTGACGGCCAGATGATGCCAGGTATTCTCGATCAGGGTGACGTCAAAGCAGATGAAAAACGTACCGGAGGTGTTTTTGAGATAAACAGCCACCGCCCCGGTTTGGTACGTTATGATTTCATAAAGCACGTTTCCCGTGGCTTCGTATTTGCTTAATACGCATTGAGCGCCGGAGCGATAGGCGCGGTTAATCCACAAAGCAATACTGAAGTCACCCGTTCCGGGATTGAGCGCGGCGTTATCCGGGAGGGTCACTCGGCCTGAACCGTCGAATTGCACATAGGTATCGCTCATCAGCCATTCCTCCGCCAGGATGGATAAATCCAGAAGATCCACCCGCCCATCTCCGTTGAGGTCGCCGCGCAGTTCGCCCAGGGCGAAACCCGGCAGCGCCAACATCATTACTTCCACCAGTAGCCATTTGCGTTTCATGTCATGCTCCTTTTATTGAAACAACATCTTATGCTCGAACTCTACGGTAAAGAGCATCGTTCTATCTCTACTGTAGATTCCTAAGTGACTCGTCCAAGAAAAAAATCGTAAAAAACATAAAAAATATAAAAAATTTTTCAAAAACAGGGAGTCATCCTGTCGAACACAATCTCACCTATCCACACGCGGCTACGTGAGGATTTGCGCGACCTACCACCCCCTTCGACCTGTTTTGGTGGGCATGTTGGGCATTTTGGGCATGGTTTACATGGGGTTTCCGGTGGGTTTACATGGCCTTTACAGGCGGTTTCCGGGCGGTTTACAAGGGGTTTGCAATGGGTTTCGGGCGGGTTTATTGTCGCGGGGTAAACTGTCCAGTGTCACTATCAGCGCATTTATACCCCCTTGGCGGGGCTAAAAACTGTTGCGCAAACTGTCCGGTGAAAACTGCAATTGA
>JAFGBA010000302.1 GCA_016933395.1 Sedimentisphaerales bacterium
GACTGCCGGTGTTAAACCGGAGGAAGGTGGGGATGACGTCAAGTCCTCATGGCCTTTATGCCCAGGGCTGCACACGTGCTACAATGGCGTCCAATAAACCGAAGCAAGACCGCGAGGTGGAGCAAATCGGAAAAACGGCGCCTCAGTTCGGATTGCAGGCTGCAATTCGCCTGCATGAAGTCGGAATCGCTAGTAATCGCGGATCAGCGATGCCGCGGTGAATATGTTCCTGAGCCTTGTACACACCGCCCGTCAAGTCATGGGAGCCGGGAGTACCTGAAGTCGGGTAGCTAACCGCAAGGAAGCGCCTGCCGATGGTAAGCTCGGTGACTGGGGCTAAGTCGTAACAAGGTAGCCGTAGGGGAACCTGCGGCTGGATCACCTCCTTTCTAGGGATAGCTAGAAACCCCGCACTAATTTGGTCAGATGACCGATTGGTAACGGTCGCTGAGTGAGCGGAAAAAGCTCAATCAGGCCGAAACAATTTGGGCTGGGCAAATTAGTGCGGGGGCTATTCAGCACATTTTCGTTGGAGTACAACTGTTTCTTGATTTTAAAGCCTTCCGGCGACCCCGGGAGGCTTTTTTTACGTGTGCCCGGCAAGGACCACCTGCTTGGAGGTTTGAGTCCTCTACAGGCCCGGTAGTGGGAACTGTTAGCCGGACGGCAAGGGCCGTCACCGCGAGGTGAGGTCTGAAGGAAGCCGCAGGCAAACCGCCGGCCTGACGCACAGGAATCGTATATGAGGCGAGTATGTTGGATGAGAAGGCATATATCTTCAACGTCCTATAGCTACCCGGAAAGCATGGTCGTAGATACGGCAGGCATAAGCGTGGAGGCAGGTGTGCATTACCCGGGGAGATCTGTATGTCGGCCACCGGCTACCATCGTCACGAGAGGATGGGACAGGCATACAGACGTCAGCCGAGGGCATAGTAGGTCGGAGATGTTCGACGCGACCGAAGGCCCGAACATTTTAGCGGTGGCTGGTAAGATTGCGGCTTATGGATATGGTGAAGCAGAAGATGGCTAAATGTAACCATGCCGGTAGCGGAGGCAGGCGGCGGAACCGCCGAGATATGTGGTACGGAACCGTATGCCCGGTGGTGTGAGAGGCCGGAGCTGCAAAGCCCCTGCCTACTCGATACTTTTACTTTTTCTCCGGCCGCTCCAATATTGCGATGATCAGCACAATCAACATCGTTTGCACAAACACCAGCACTACTCCCGAAGCACGCACTTGATGTAATATGGTCGCCCCTAACCCGGTGCAGGCCGTTGCCAGGTAAATCGTTCCCACCGCCTGTCGCTGTGTCATGCCGCGGTTGGTCAAGCGATGCGAAAAATGCTGCTTGTCTCCCACGAACGGACTACGCCCCTGCGACAGACGAATCACCATCACACTAAGAAAATCGTATAGTGGCACCGCCAGCACAATCAACGGCATCAGCGTTGCATACCACGTCCCGCCGCCGGTGTGCTGATAATAGGTGGTTTGCATCGTCGCCACCGCCACCAGGAAACCCACCACCAATGAGCCGCTGTCGCCCATGAAAATTTTGGCTGGATGAAAGTTAAATATAAGAAATCCCGCCAGCGATCCTATCAGCAAACACAACAATCCGCTGACAAACACCTGCCCGCTCGATATTGCCGCTGACAAGATAATTACGCTGCAAATCGCCGCCACGCCGGCGCTAAGCCCATCCATGTTGTCCAGAAAATTGAACGCATTGGTAATCACCATGATCCACAACACACTCAATATCGTAGTGATGACGGGATTAGGGATAAAAAAGCTAAACCGTATTCCCCCCGCCGCCGTCACCAATAATGCCGCCGCCAATTGCACCAGTAGTTTTACACCCGGCCCCAAGGCCCGCCTGTCGTCGCGCAGGCCCATCAGGTGCAACATCGTCGCCGCCACCACCAGACACGCCAGCATCGCCCGTCGGCTTGCCAAGCCCGGTACATGTGCCGACAGTACCTGCGGCACCCATCCGGGTGTACCGTAATGATAAAACAGCAACCCTAAAATCCCTGCTATTGCCAATGGAAAAATCGTCAGCCAATAGATAACGATTCCACCACCCAGGGAAATGGGGTAAACGTGAATCTTGCGTTCGCCGGGCCGATCTACAAATCCCACACGCAGCGCCCACCGCCGTACCAGTAATGTGGCGACAATCGCCAGCACAAACACGGCCACCCCTAACGCCATGAGATACTTTAACTCTGCGATGACAGTTGCTCCATTAAACGTTCCCGTACAGACGTTAGAAAATCAAAATACGCACCGCTCGCATAATCCGGATACGTAAACGGCCAACCTTGCCACTGCCCCTGATGATACCGCAATGTTGCTTCGGCGTACATATTTTCCCCGATGTAAATCCGATGCGAATAATTTTTCGTCGTCGCCAGCACCAGCTTACTCGGCTCTACATAACCGGGATCGAGATTTATCGGCCGTGCAACTCCCAGTCGTTTCGCTTCGGTTGCAGCCAACTCCGCCTCAATGGCATTGCTCTGATGTTTCACACACGCCAGTTTCTCCGGCCTGATCAAATCTACAAAAGCCACAAATTTCCGCCGCAATCCCGTTCCCATCTCCTTCTCATAATATCGTGTCTGCTCGAACGCCATAACCTTGCTGGTAATATCAATTGCCCCCCATAATGCCGCCATCTTCGACTCTGCCGGCACGAACAATCCCTCATCACGGCTCAACATGCCGACAATCAATTTAACCGGTTTGGGTGGATGAAGCTGTTGGCTCACAAGGATTAGCCTCTATTACGCACGCGATTTCAAACATTCAGTTCTTCGTACATTTGCTTAACTAACATCTTCACTTTAGCTGCCGCTTCACTCACCGCCACTTTTTCATTCACATCCCCACGGCGCGTTTTGATTTCCACCTTGCCTTCGGCGAGTCCTTTCTGACCGACAGTGATGCGAATCGGCGCACCCAATAAATCCGCATCTTTGAACTTTACGCCTCCGCGCAAATTGCGGTCGTCTAATAGGACCTCTACACCCTGTGCACCCAGCGCCTGGTAAAGGTCTTCCGACGCCCGCTGCACCGCCTCATCTTCAAAATTCACCGACGTAATCAGCACCTCAAACGGCGCAATGCTGATGGGCCAGATAATCCCATTTTCATCGTTACCGGTTTCAATCGCACTGGCCATGATGCGATTAATGCCGATACCATAGCACCCCATTAAACACGCTGTATCTTTGCCGTTTTCGTCCAAAAACGTCGCTTTGAGTTTAGCCGAATATTTATCGTACAGCTTAAATACCTGCCCAACTTCGATGCCGCGCCGGAATTTCAGCAACTTGCCCTCATGCGTATCGCCTTCACAGGCGTTGCGAATATCCGCAACGACGATGTTCGCACCGCTCAACGGGAAATCACGCCCCGGCACAACGTTCTTCACATGATAATCCGTCTTGTTCGCTCCCGTCACGCCCACCGCCATCGCCGCCACCGCATGGTCAATAAACACCTTCGTCGTCTTATCCGTCAATCCCACAGGACCGGCGAATCCTACCGCGGCGCCTGTCAGTTTCACAATCGTCGCCTCATCGGCCAACTCTGCGGCTTTGCCGCCCAGCGCCTGCGTCAGTTTTTCCGGGTTCAGTTCATGATCGCCGCGCACCAGCGCCAAAATCACATCATCACCTGCCTTGAACACCAATGTTTTTATCATTTCCTGGGGCTTGGTCTTCATAAATCCGCATACGGCCTCAATACTTCCCACACCCGGCGTATGCACTTGTTCAACTGCTCCAACCTCCACGGCCGGTTGCTTTGGCAGCGCATCCACGGCTGCCTTTTCAATGTTGGCGGCGTAGGAGCCATCCTCGGTGTAAACAATCACATCCTCCCCTGTCTCGGTTGGCACCGTAAACTGGTGGGATCCGCTGCCGCCCATCTCGCCCGATTCCGCCTCCACGATCACAAACGGCACGCCGCAGCGTTTGAAGATACGCTTATACGCCTCGTACATTTCGCGATAGCTTTCTTCCAGGCTCTCCAGCGTGGCGTTGAAGCTATAGGCATCCTTCATGATGAACTCGCGCGATCGCAGCACGCCAAACCGCGGCCGAAACTCATCGCGAAACTTAAAGCTGATCTGATACAAATTAATCGGCAACTGTTTATATGAATTAATCTCGCATGCCCCCGTATAGGTCATCACCTCTTCGGCCGTCGGCGCCAGCACGTTCCACCGTCCATGGCGGTCCTTGAACCGCGCCATCGTCTCGCCGTATGCCACGTCCCTCCCCGTCTGTTGCCACAGTTCCATCGGCTGCACGCTGGGCAGCAAGACTTCCTGCGCCCCGGCCGCGTCCATCTCCTCCCGCACAATCGCCATAATCTTTCGCAGCACCCGCCACCCCGCCGGCAGGTATGTATAGGTCCCGCTGGCCACCTTCCGCAACAA
>JAFGBA010000043.1 GCA_016933395.1 Sedimentisphaerales bacterium
CGCAGCCGTTGGCGCAGTGGGTGCGGCGGCATCCGTTGCAGCAGGAGCATCGACGGGTGCGGGCGCATCATTGGCTGGTTTCTCAGTCGTTTCACTTTGGGCGGCGTCTTTTTCCTGCGGTGTCGGCGCAGTAGCGCCTTCGGAAGAAATAGTATCCATCGGCCGGCTGGTAGTGAAATGGGGTTTGAAAGTCATTGTCAGCACCATCGTCAGCAACAGGTAAACGGCGACGATAACGATCGTCGTCCAGGTAAATACATCTCCGGTTTTGCTGCCGAAGGCGCTCTGCCCGCCGGCGCCGCCAAACGCCGCGGATAGCCCGCCTCCTTTGCCTTTTTGCAGCAAAACCAGCAGAATCAAAATTACGCTGATGAACATAAGCACATACGCCAACGCCTGCGCCCACCAAATAATTGCTCCCAATATATACAACGCCATGAAATACTCCTCTAACAGGATTTCCCGGCCGATATTTCGGCCGTATCGGATATTATCTTCTTATTTAAAGATCTATGTTTTCGCTCCGGCTTTAACGATGGCGATAAAATCATTTACTTTCAAACTCGCGCCACCCACCAATGCGCCGTCAACGTCAGGCTGACCCAGCAACTCGGCGGCATTATCCGCTTTCACGCTGCCGCCATATTGTATGCGCACGGATTGGGCCGTGGTTTTATCGAAAATATCGGCAATGATTTTACGACAGAAAGCATGGGCATCCTGAGCCTGCTGCGGTGAGGCGGTTTTGCCTGTGCCGATGGCCCATACCGGTTCATAAGCGATGGTGATTTTGCACATATCCTGTGCCGATATGTTCACCAATCCTTCACGCAATTGCTCTTCCAATACGGCTTCGGTTTTGCCGCGTTCACGTTCCTCAAGCAGTTCGCCGATGCAAAGAATCGGCAATACTCCGCCGGCCAATGCCGCCCGCGTCTTGCGGTTAATCAGGGCGTTGCCTTCGCCGATAATATGCCGGCGTTCCGAATGGCCGATGATGGTATACGTACAGCCGACATCCTTGAGCATCGCCACGCTGACTTCCCCGGTGAATGCGCCGTTGGCTTCATAGAATACGTCCTGAGCGCCCAATGTTATCGACCCGCCTTTAAGAGAAACCGCAACCGCAGAAAGATATACAAAAGACGGACATACCGCCACATCAGCAGCGACAAAATCGCCCAGCGATCTGGTCAGCTCCCGGGCCAACGTTACGGCGGCAGCGTTATCAAGGTTCATTTTCCAGTTACCGGCGATGAATTTCTTTCGCATTAACACGTCTCCTTGAAGATAAACATACTACGACGCCACAGCCGTCATAGCCCGCGTTAATTGATTTATCTGGCGCATCATGGTTGAAAACATTTCTTCTGTCAACGCCTGAGGACCATCACATTTGGCCTTATCGGGACACGTATGCACTTCGACAATGATGCCATCGGCCCCGGCAGCCAAGCCCGCCAGCGCCAACGGCGCCACCAGGTCCCGCCGACCCGCGGCATGCGACGGGTCCACGATAATGGGTAAATGCGTATCCACTTTCGCCAAAGCGATAGCGCCAACATCTAGGGTAAAACGCATTTCGTCTTCAAATCCACGGCTGCCGCGCTCGCATAACACCACCTGATTATTGCCGCCGCTGAGAATATATTCCGCGCTAAGCAGCCAGTCCTTCACGGTGGAACTGGGGCCACGTTTAAGTAAAACCGGTTTATGCGCTTGTCCAATCTCATTGAGCAGAACGAAATTCTGCATATTTCGCGCTCCCACCTGAAGCATATCCACGTATCGGCAAACCAGCTCGACATTGCGTGGATCGGTCACTTCAGTTACAACCGGCAAACCGAATTCCTCACGACAATCACGTAAAATCTTTAGACCTTCTTCTCCAAGACCTTGAAAGCTGTAGGGATTGGTGCGCGGTTTGAACGCCCCGCCGCGAAGCATCTGTGCGCCACCGGCCTTGACCGCTTGCGCAATATGCCTGGTCGTTTGACAATCTTCCACAGCGCAAGGACCTGCGATGATAACCGGCAATCCCTGGCCAAATACAACCGAACCAACCGTTACCGTGGAATTTGTATGATGGAAATCCCGACTCGCCAGCTTGTATGGTTTCATTATCGGGACGACATTTTCAACGCCCTCGATGCTGCGCAGAAGGTCCGGCAGTTGCGGATTCTCTTCTCCAATTGCTCCGACGATCGTGCGAAATTCGCCCTTGGACACATGAGCCTGCATGCCCAGTTGTTCAATGCGTTCAACAACCTGTTGCAGAACGGCATCGGGTGCACCGGATTGTAAAATAATCAACATAAGGAACGAACTCACTAAAACACTAAAGCAATTCCACCGCTTCTGGAAAACTCCCCAGGACTGATAATTGCAAACAATGCCTCCGTGCTTCATCCAGCGCCTGATGCACATTGGCATCTTCCTGATGGCCCTGACAATCGACAAAGAAACAATACTCACGCTGGCGTTTACGACTGGGACGCGACTCAATGTTGGTAAGATTTACCCCGTTGTAACGAAAAGCCTGCAGAACATCAACCAAAGCACCCGCCTTGTGTGCCGTGGCGAAAACGAGGGCGGTTTTATCCCTCCCGGTCGGACGCGCCGATTCCCGTCCGATAACAAAAAAACGAGTCACATTATTGGTCACATCTTCAATATTTTCACATACAATTTTCAATCCGTACAATTCTGCCGCCAAACGTGAACCAATGGCGGCGGCATGAATCTCACCGGCGCTCTTTTGCGCCGCCACCGCGCTGGAGCCGGTCGGAAACAAATCAACTTTCGGCAAGGTTGCATTTAGCCAGCGACGGCACTGGCTAAAAATTTCCGGCCGGGAATACACCTGGCGAATTTCACCTAAGCCACAATTTGCCAATAAGTTATGATGTATTTCCATCAGAACTTCTCCGCAAATTGAAACCGTTGTTTCCATAAAAGAATCCAGGGTCTCAACCACTCCGCCGGCAATGGAATTTTCCACAGGAATAATTCCCAAATCACAATGCTGACGGGTAATCTCATCAAAAACACTGGTGATATCCGGCAATGGTTCATATTCGACGGATTGGCCGAATTTTAGTATAGCCGCTGTATGGGAAAAACTGCCTTCCGGCCCTAAAAATGCGATCCGCAAAGGCCGCTCCAAAACAAAGGAACCGCTCATAAGTTCCCTATATACAGCGATTAAGCAACGATCTGGCAATGGCCCCTTATTTATCGCCTTGATTCGGTCAAACACCTGTCGCTCCCGGTCAGGGGCATATATCGGAGGCGCTCCTTGTTGCGTCCGTTTTATATGGCCGATTTCCTGAACTACCTGCGCACGCTCATTCAGCAATTGGATGATATGCTCATCCAATTGATCTATTTGCCCACGAAGTTGGTCAAGATTTCTGGCCGTAATAAATGTAACCTATTATTATCAGGACGCTTATCATAACCGGCAAATTTTCCCGGCAAATTCTTTCGAATTGGTTTTTTTAGCCTAGATGATAATAAAAGTCAATACTTTTTATGAATTAAGGCGGCGGCGTTTAAATCCCCTTTTTTTTAGAGCAATACCCTCAGTTAAATATCCGATAAACAGAAAG
>JAFGBA010000044.1 GCA_016933395.1 Sedimentisphaerales bacterium
TGGGATTGATCCTGCCGATAGGAAACGTTGTGACAGGCAAGGCAATTCACTTCAAGCATTCCGGAAAGTTCCCACTTGTCCCCCGGATCGATTTTGTTCGATACCATCTTTTCCCCGGCCATACCGCCGGGTAACTGCCGGCCAAAAATACGGACAAAATCCCACTGGGTCAGTCCCGCTTCAGACGGACTAAAAACACCCTCCCATTTACGATAGGAAAGGGGAAACTGTACGCCAATAGCCGCATCCCAATAGAGCCAAGGCTGCGCTCTTCTACCGGCAGGTTTATCCATTAAACCGGCGTTGAAATGCCAACCCTGGCTTATCGTATCATAATCATGGCATTTGCCACAGGTTTGCCTTGTGGAGAAAGGCTCGATGGAATCAGGAAAAATCTCAAAATCCTGGTCATCATATAACGGGAAATGATGCACTGTTTTGGCCCGACTGCCATCATCGATATCCCCTATCTGCTTGAGTAATATTTCATCCACTTCAGATTCTGTTTCTTCGCTAACGGATTCGTCAGCGGCAAACATAAAGGAACCGGCGTATAAAAGAACCACGCCCATGACGAATATTTTTACTGGTTTTATCATTTTGCCCGCCAAGTTTTATACTTTGAAATCTTCGGCTTTGAAATCTATCCGTCCCCTGCCGGCGATAGCTTCATTGACTTTCAGAACAGAAACCGCTGTTTCATAACCAATTTCAGCGGGACACGTCAAAGAAGCCTTTCCCCTAACGGCGTCGAAAAAGTTTTGCAGATGCGGCTGATGGAATGGTTGATTCATCTCCGCCAACAGATAATACTTTGCCGGAGGAACGGTAGCTCTTGGGTCCACCACGGCCTTGCTGGTGACGGGCCTGTCCAGGCCGGCGACCCGTTTGATATATCTTTTCTCCTCCCATGGATACCACAGTGTCTTGTCCACCCAGGATTCACGATATAAAGCCGTCCTAGTAATATCTTCTGACGTTACCAGTGTGCCCTCATCGCCTAAAAAAGACTCAAAATAAGAATTGCTGCTATTTGTCGTAAGTGTTTGATAGGTAGCGCGAACCGTATCGGAACCTTTCTTATATTCGTAGATAGTGAAGACGTTGTCATACCACTGGTGGCCCGTCCAATAATCCGTTCCGCCGCTGGCGACAACCGAAGTGGGATTGGTCTCCAGAAACCAGGTGTAAACGTCTATCTGGTGAGAACCAAGGTCGACAATGGGACCTCCCCCAAGGCCTTTATACCATCGCCAATTGCGAAACTGAGTCATTGACTCAAAACCATATTTGTTAAGCGTGGCTTCGTCCAATTCTTCACCTTGCGACCAGCCAAGATCGACGCATGCCTGTCTGCTGCGATTCCATTGGCCGCTAACAGCGGTAATTTTCGTCCCTAAAAGCGGGGTTTGTTTAATGATGGTGTCGAAACAATATCGGTAAACAGGATTACTTCGCCGCTGGTGGCCAATCTGCAGCAGCTTACCCGTGGACCTTGCCGCCAGAACCATTTTCCGCGCATCTTCGAGAGAATTGGACATCTCTTTTTCGCAGTAAACATGCAGCCCGGCGTTTAAACAATCAATTGTTTGCCGCGCATGCCAAAAATCCGGAGTGGCGATAATAACAGCATCGAGATCCTTCTCTTTATCAAGCATATCCTGATAATCTGTATAGGCGTTGGTTTTATAATCGAAATCATATTTGGACAACTGTTTCCAGACACGATTTCTATTCTTATCCCATATATCGCACACGGCTCGGAAATGTAACACAGGCGACGCGATTTTCTGCGCCGCACTTAGAAGCACCCGTCCCTGTTCGCCCAGCCCGATAAAAGCAACGTTGATAACATCCTGCCGGCGATTGCCGGACGCACTGGTTTGCCCCTGTCCAATAGACGTTAAAGCAAATCCCGAACCTACCGCCGCCGCAGATCGCAAAAAGGCGCGCCTGTTCATATCTTTAGTCATTCGAATCGTAGCTCCTTTAACTGCCGGAATTCATTTCAGCCGCTATCTTATAAAAATTCTCAATGCACTCTCTTATCTCCGGCAACGAATTTTCCCAATTATACTCGTATTCTATGCTGAATACACCGGAAAATTTTTGTCTGTCCAGTTCCTTTAACATGGGTCTTGCCCGGTTTTGGGCCGTTCCCCAAACCACATCATGCCCCTGATCAATTTCCTTGAAATGCAGCACTTTAATTCGGCCTTCGGCCTCCCTGAGGCATTGCACCGGATCAAGGCCGGAACGCACCCAATGCCCCGTGTCAGCGCAGATGCCGATGCGTTTGCTTCTGCCTTGACAAATTTTCAACGCCGTCTGCGGATTCCAGTAATGGGTGGGTTTGGGGTGGTTATGAATGGCGAGGTTGATGTTGTATTCATCACACAGTTTTTCCAACAAATCAAACGCATCTTCTGAAGGTTCGGCGACGAGGGTTTCAATCCCCATATCCCGAGCGAACTCGAAAATCTTACGACACTGAGCTTCATCATTACTCAGACCGACCACGCCGTAGTTAACCAATGCCAATCCTTTTTGCTTGAGCCGAACCTTGATTTGCTGTCTGACGTCGATAGGCAGGTTTTCATTTAAAAACATGCCGGGAAATTCAGGACCCAACAAATGACCGGGAAATGCTTCGACATATTTCAAACCGAGCGAGCTGATTTTATCCAAGGCCTCGCAAAAGGAAAACTTATGGAAAGTCCAGCATTGAACTCCCAGACGCCACTGAGGTTTAATGGTGCCCATTTGGCCTTCTCCATAAACAGGTTTCACTCGAATATGACGATACCACGCATAATCACCGTGATCCTGCAATCCAATATGGCCGCGCCGAGGCATGTCCTTATAAGCGTATTTGAATTTATTTTTTGTACCATCCGGATTTTGGCGGGCCTGCATCCAGTTATCAAGGTCCATGTTGATGACAGGCTTATCGTTAAGTATAACGCCTATTTTACCACCCAGACAGATGATGGTGATATGATTCCACTCCCCGGCCGGTTTGACCGCATTCGTCGCTGGTTCGAAAACGTCAAAAATGGCGCCGCAAACATGCTTATCGACTTCCTTGCCGCAAGAATCCAGCACTTGAACCTCTATGGATCGGTCCAACCAGTTGGATATATCATCGCACCGTAAAAAAATACCGCTGTTGGCGTTTTCAGCGACTTTGAACTCCATATCCAAAATAAAATCACCATATTGCTGCTTCGTCCAAATATCTCCTCCACGATTGGGCCGGATTGAACCGTCTGCTTCGATAA
>JAFGBA010000045.1 GCA_016933395.1 Sedimentisphaerales bacterium
CAGATTTACGGATTGCAAAAGAGCATTGGCTCCGGGCAAATGAACGCCGACGAGGCGGCTGATAAAGGCGCCGATAATCATCCCATGTGCTACCCGGCCGCTAAAACCGCGCTCTTTGGAAAATGCTTCATCAATATGTAACGGGCTGATATCGCCGGATAGCGCCACGAAGTTGTCCACCAGAGCAGGCGTAATAATTTCTTCAAAGGCAACTTCCCGGCCTTCATGGAGTTGGTCAAGACGATACTGGGCTACGGCATAGGTCATGATTTGAGAGTCGATTTTTTTACGGGCGCCGCCCGGTGAAACACCATGTAAAAGTTGGGGCTGCCCCAGAGATCACCGAGCAATTGCCCGGGATGAAAATAGGAGGAAATTTTTTCCGGTGATTCCTTTGCATGGCGAAGGCACATTTCAACTTCATGCATCATTTTCGCCAGGGGTGATTCATTATATCCAGTCACGATATTGGTCAATAATTCGCAGGAGCGACCGTGGACGTCAAGAACTTTTTCCAAAGTAGTTTCATCATTTGCGTTGAGGGCGTCCAAGGCGCGTAGTTCCTTTTCCAAAACATCGCGCAGAGACGGCAAAATTGTACTGGTAATGTCGGATTTGACAGGAACCGGCTGGCCCAGAAGCAAGCTGGGCTGCAGGGCCAATGCCGCGGCGGCGTAATCGTTACAGAGATTTTCTCGCGAGGGCGTCTTGCGAATCCAGGTGACGTCGTAGGGTTTCGCCAACAGCGGCCAGGAAGCATACAGGTCGAGGCCGGCGTTATACATTAATTTAATAATGTCGTCGGGATGATTAAGCGATTCATGGCGGATAAACGGATGAAAGAGAACGTCATTGGCCCAGGATTCGAAGCTGCGCGAGTGAGGGATGGATTGCCATTTGGCGCCGAGAATTAAGTCCGCGGCCTGGAATTTATCCAGGTTATATCGCTCCGCAGCCATGCGGCAGATGCGGCTTTGCAGCATTTCGATGAGAAATCCGGATATAACAGGAAAGCTAACCAGGATGAAGCCTTGCTCGTTACAAAATGACGCGAGACGGCGGGTCCACTGTTCGGCCGGTCCGGTAGTATAAACAAAGCCTTCGGCGATAACCATGGTGAACCGTTTATCGGTTTGAAACTCATTGAATGTGGAGGCTGTCAGTTGCTTGAGGCGGTGGTCTTGTCCCCAGGTGGTGAAATAGTCGCGAATTTTTTCGTGGAAGGCTTCGACCGGTTCGACAAGATAAATATAAGCGCCGAGCAGGGCGTTGACGAGGGCGTTTTCACCGGCGGCCGGGCCAAATTCCAAAACCGAGCGGTCGGCCCACATTTGCAGCGGCAGGTGCAGACGATTTTGAAGCATGAACAATCGCTGGGCCATGAAGTCGCTGAGCCGATCGGCATTTTCAAGTCGGGCATAGGTGGGATTGAAATTTTCGGCCACATAATAACGAAACATAAACGTCAAATGCCTCAGAGAGTTTAAGCAGGTTGCAGAGAGCGCGAATGGTTCAAGGGTTCGGGTCGGCGATTAATGAGCTGCAGATTGGTTTTTTGCAGCAATTTGCCCAGTTGGGCGATGTTTTCGCCGCCCCAGCAGGCCATACGTGTTCTTATATAATCGAGAGTGTCAGCATCATAAACGAAACGGTAAAGCGTCCGCTCGGAACGGATGTCGGCGGGATTGATCTGAAATCCCTCGTTTCGGGCGGAAATGAAATCGAAGGTAAATTCGCCTTGCGGCGTCTGATCCAGGTGATAGGGATTGAATTTTGTCAAACGACTGAAGGTTACGGCTTGATCGAGATACTCGGCGATATCGTCGGTCAGGCAATGGTGATATTTCAGATAGGCTAATACGCTGTCATGGAGGATGTCATGAAGAGAGTCAAGGTGCTCAAGAAACGCCCGGGCTTTGTGGTTTAATAGCTCATTGCCGCCGCGTTCACCGGAGATGTATTGGCGTATATGATCCGGATTCTGCAGAAAGCGGGAAATAGTTACTTTGTCGGGAAATAACGGTTTTTGGGTGTCGCGAAGGAAGCTTTCGACCAGACGAACCAGGGGTTCATGACGATGCAGGAACTCATCCTTAAGTAATCGTAGCCAGTCGAAAACACTTAATTTTAAATGCCGCAACAATCCCAATACTTCCTGGAAGGGATCGTAATCGATGAAGATTTTTATGAGCAGGTTCATTACCCGGCATTGAAGGTAATCATCGAATGAAAGGGTGTCGTTGCCCACGACGACTCTATCAATTTCGGCGCAGGGAACATCATCTCTGCCGATGCAATACAAGCCGAAACAGCCCACGAATACGCGATAACGCACATCGAATTCGTAACGGCGGCGATCATCACCATCGGCCATAGGAGCGCCGTGAAGAAGATTAAGTTGATGCACGTCGATATTGGTAACGCCCAGGGTGTCAATGGCGTCGCGCAATGATTGATAATGCCGTTGTAAACGGTCGCCGGGCAGGGCAAGAATGAGTTCGGTGAAAAAAGCGGTGCGATGGTTGTGATCCGCACGCCGCAGGCGATTTAGTTTTAGTAGTTCCTCGATGGGCAGGTTCTTGCGTTTGATCAACCGCAACACATCGGGATCGGTGCTTTGCAGCGAAGCGCCGAAACGCAACGTGCCGTCGCGATGCTCGTTGATGATGCGGCGGGTTTCATAGATGCGTTCGGGATGGCTTTTCCCGTTGGATGTTTGCAGAGCATGAGGCCAGCCGTGAGTTTTAATAAGCCGGCTGATGACGCGGCTGGTGTGCAGGTCTTCGCTGAACATGCCGAAATTATTGTCACACAGCCACAACTCGGCGGTCGGATCGATGCGTTCGGCGATGTATTCCAGTTCCGCGGCGACGGTGGCGGCGGGTTTTTTCATAATATAACGTTTATAATCGTGGCCGTCATTGCAGTAAGTGCATGAGTAAGGGCAGCCGCGCGTGGTTTCCACCAGGGGATTCAATCCCCGCCCGAAAAAAGCGTCGAGCGTACCGGTTGTGTAAGCGCTGGGAATAGTGCTGAAATCATTAATCCGATGATCCGGCCCTTCAATGTAGTCATTACCGGCAAGATAGCAACAGTTTTCCGTAATGATGCGGTCTTTTTTGAATCGGGCGACGTCAAACCTGCAGGCCGCCAGGCGTTCCAGTAATGTTACGAAGGCGATTTCCCCGTCCCATCTAATGTAAAAGTCGATTTCGGGGTAATCGCGCAGAAAATCCGCCCGACCTTCGGACGTGGTGGGGAAATTAGGACCGCCGAAGACGATGATGGTTTGGGGATTCTGTTTCTTGGCGTATCGAGCAAATGCCAGGGATAGATTTAAATTACAGCAGTTATTACTGAAACCGAGCACATGGGGTATTTTTTGTGAAAGTGCATTATTAAGATCTTCAGGGAACTTAAATAATTCTCCCCGCCAGCGGTTGCCGAAGTGTTGTTGCGCATAAGCGGCGACGACCCCGATACCCAGCGGGAAAGAGCTGGAATTAACGCCCACACCGGTGTGGGTCAGATCAGCCAGGTAAACGGATATGGTCATGATATTTTAGGTTCCTATTGTTATTATTTTTCGGTGCGCGGAGAAATTTTTGCTTCATCGTCCCAAACAACGCAGTTGGCGCACATCGTCATGCCGCCCCGGCCGGCGGCAAGATGTTTTTCCCGTAGTCGCGCCAGGGTCGGGCTGTTCCAGACGTCAACGATGGTTTGTCGATGAACATCGCCCAGGCGAATGCGTGCGTCGTAATCGCTGCAGCATAAGGGTATCTGGCCGTCCGAAAAAATAATCAGTGAGGTCCACAATGAAGGGCAGGGCAGCCGGTTGAGACGTTCAAAATCGTAATTATCGGGCAATTCATCGTATTCAGCGGCGTTGCCCCAGGTATGAATGATTTTGGCATAGGCGCTATCGCAGGGGCCAAGACGATTTTCCCAAAAATCATCGAAGCCTCGCAGTTCATCCTGGTTGGCGCGCTGCGCGGTCCAGCGAATCCGAATAATGGTTTTTGCTCCCGCCTGATCGCGTAGGCGCACAAACTGTTCGATATGGCCCAATACTTCGTCGAAATTTAAACCGGTGCGTATGCTTTCATAGGTTTCTTGGGTAATGCCGTCAACCGAAAAAGTGACTTCATCAACGCCGCTGTCGAGAACTGAACGAGCGCGTTCGGCGTTCATTAAGGAGCCGTTGGTGGCGAAGGCGACGAGTGTTACGCCGCCGTCCTTGAGTGTGCGGATACGCGGTTCAAGTTTGTTATCGAGTAAAGGCTCTCCTAGGCCCTGGATGGTGACTCGTTTAATTCCGCTGCTGTAACACGCCAATTCATCAGCGATTTTGGCGAATAATTCATCCGTCATCAGCCGGGTTGCGCGATGGCAATTGCGAGACGTGCACATGGTGCAGCGCGCGTTGCAGCGGGCGACGGTTTCGATCTGCAAATAGGGCGGGAATACAGCGATTTCTGCGGGCGGCAAAACTTCGGCGGCGGTGTGGGTCATGGATTATCTCCGGAAGCATTTTCAGAAAGGCGACTCAGCCGGGTGCGCCAGGCGTCAAGAATAATTTTCACCGCGACGATGTAGGTGCGTTCGCGCAAACAGCGCTGGCGCAGGCGTTGGGCGATATCATGACGTTCCTGGTCATGGCAAAGATAATAACGGCATTTGTCGATCAGGTCTTTGCACGTGTCGAAAAAGACGATTTCACGATCTTGCTCAAAAAAGTCGCGCGCCGGCGACCAGTCTTGCTGACGCGGATGATCAGCGACCATGATGAAGCCGCCCGCCAATCCGCATTCCGCCAGGCGCGTATGCATGGTGCCCGCCTGGTTGATATGCAGGTTAATCCGGCTGAAATTGTAAACGGCGTTGAGTTCCTCGCCGAAAGCCGCCGGGCCGCGGGCGGCGTGTTTAAGACGCGGATGCTTGTCCCAGTCATTACCATACAGCGCCGGTGTAAGGCCGGCTTGATCCAACGCTTCGAGAAACTGGCAGCGCCACGCCGCGCTGAAAACCTTCAAGTAAAAAATATGAGTTATTCGTTCCAGAAATTTAAGTGATTCAGGAGTTAGAATATCCTCCAGCCGTTCAATGACAAATTGATGCATTTCGTCTTCGTAGCGGCGGCGTTCATCGAATTGGCAGGTTTCATTATATAGTGCTGTATATGTTTCCGTCAACAAAGATTGAAAGGTCGGAACTTTCGGCAGATAATGTTTCAAAAAATATTCAAACATTTTTAGTTTTTCTCCGTCAGCATGTTTGACGAAGCTGATGTCGATCCCAAAACGGTCGGCCAGAGGGTGGTCAACCGGCAAGGGATAAAAATGTTCCTCGTTGGCGGGGATAGGTAAAACAAACATTTGTTCCCGGAGGACATTTTTTTGCAGAAGAAATCGCTGATGTTCGCGGGAAACGCAGGGAAGCATATCCGTTGGCGCAATATGGCCGCGAAGATCATTATGCTGTAATATGGGACCGCATTTGTCCTGAATATGAGATATAATTGACAAATTTTTCGGATACAAATGAACCGTTGGTCGGGCGTGGCTTACCATGAATAGCGCATCCGGCTTGAACTCAGCCAGTGTTTGTAGACGAAACGGCACCGATAATGTCTGTACGTCATTTTCTTCGATGAAGAATTCTGTTTGACAACCTAAAATATCAAACGCGCGTTGAAAATCAGCCGCGCTATACTTTAAGAAGGTCGTCCAACGGCTGGCTTCAATAAGAATTCGCGGCTGACATCGCCCGGAAATAATGTCTTTACGCCGCTGGAAAAATTCCGCTGACTGATAGTAATCATTGACTTGCCGGTTAAACGGATCCGGATTGAACATTAATATAATGTCGTCAACGATATTTTTGAGTTTGTCGGTGCTGTCCAGACAGTTGGCCGGCGGCAGGTAACGTAAAGTCGCAAAGTGCTCTCGACATTTTTTGTTAAGTTGGCCGGAAGCAAAATTATCGATAAAAATAATTAATTTACGACTACGTAAACTTTCCGCAACATCCTGTAGATGCAGAAAAGCCTGGACCAATTCTGCGTTATCTTCGATGAGATAATGGGCGCGGGTCATGCCGTGCAATCCTTGATAAGGATGCCTGAGACAATGGCGCAAGGCGGGATATGAAGGCGGGGAGCGAAACGCCGGCGCATCGCGTTTTTCCAGGATGGGTGCCAGGCGATCCAGTAAATCGGAATCGAGGGAAAAAACCTTGCCTTCTTTAACGGAAAATAGACATATGCCTTCCCAGTATTCCACCAGCAGCAAATCAACAGGCCAGTTAGCGGCGCGGACGGTATCCGCCATTGAAGCGTCAATGTCAGCCAGTGCTTCGAGGTTTGTTTGCAGGTTTTTTTGGCCTCGTTTGACGGCCGGACGCTGCAAAGGCGGCAGAACCAGTTGGGCTTTGAGAAACGCCTGTGAATAAAAGGTGTTTAAAGGCGGGTAGGATTTAGGATTGAGCAACTCCCCGGCTTGGCGGAATTTCTCAATCGCCGCCGGATATTGTTCCCGCATAAATAGCCGCATCGCACCCGCCAACAACTGCTGGGCCGGATCGTCGGCATGTTGCTCTAATTGCGCCAAAGCGTTGTCCGCCTCATGGCCGCGGGCTTGGGCGATCAAAGAAGCAATCTGGGCTGACATCGCTGCAAAATCCGGCGCAGTCTCCGACGGTGTTTTTACTGTTGTTGGTGCCATAAACTGTTTCTAGTTATCGGGCGTTCCCTGACGCAGGCTTTAATTTTCCCTTTATGCCTATGCCCCCTCGCTGGGATTATATCTTATTGTTGTTAAAATAGTTAAAGTTTATCGTTAGCCGACGGATTTACGACTTAACAGCTTGGAGATAAAAGCATGAACGTTTTGAGTTTCTTCTGAGGCGGGCGCCCAGGAAGCTATCTCCGTGTGTTCGGGCCGGAATGGCCCAGGGGTGGTTTCGTGGATGATAACCCAATCGCTCATAGGTATAAGGGTATGCCAACGACTTCCGGCCAGTCGATACAGAAAATGGCTGTTGTTTTCCGGTTCCGCCAGTCGCAAACGCGAGGTTTCCCGACCCTCATCGTCAAAAAAGACCACCAGCAATTCGCCTTCAATGAGGTGAAAAGATTCGCTTTTATTGAAATGGCGATGCGGTGGAATGTAACTGCTTTTGTGAAAAGCAATTACCATTTCATGGACGGCGTCATCCACACCATGATGCAGGCACAATCGGGCTCGCCCGAAGGCATCATTACGGGCAGCCTGACGCAGCTTCCAAAGGTCTTCCGGGCCGACCGAGATAATGTCTTGATTGTTGAAAAAAGTCGTTGTTTTTGGTTTAGGCTCCATAGAAATTCCTAATGGTTTTTGCGACATAATCAACCTGTTCCATGGTCATTTTCTCATGGGCGGGGATGGATAACATTCGCTTTAATAAGTGCTTGGCGTGCTTCCATTCACCACGTGCGCCATCACGGTAGGCGGGTTGTTCAGGCATGAGGATGGGGTGATGGATTTTAGTTTCGATACCGTTCGCGGCCAGATACGCGCGAAGTTCATCTCTCCGGTCGGCCTGGATAGTATAGGTGTACCAGACATCGCGGCAGTTTTCCGCTTCGCGGGGTGTTTTTACCAGTTTGGCGAGTTTTTCTTCATATTTTTGAGTGATAATACGACGTTTCTCCACCAATTCATCGAAATATCGCAGTCGCACCAGAAGAATTGCTGCTTGTAGAGTATCGAGCCGGGCGTTGAGGCCTGGTTCCAGACAGGTTTCACGATTGATCGTGCCGTTGTAACGCAATGCTGTCAATCGCTGGTGTAGATAAGGGTCATCCACGAGCACTGCCCCGGCCTCCCCGCAGGCCGCCAGGACCTTCATGGCGTTCATGCTGAAGCAGGCGATCCGCCCAAAACTACCCACTGGCCGGCCATGATAGGTGGCTCCGAATGCCTGTGCGGCGTCTTCAATAATAGGCAGGTTATGTTCCTTAGTAATACGCTGGAGTGTACCCATGTCACATGCTTTGCCAGTGTAATGGACCGGCATGATGGCTTTGGTGCGGGGGGTAATCAACCGGGAAACACTATCAGGGTCGATGTTAAGGTCGTCGCGAATGTCTGCAAAAACAAGAGTTGCGCCGGTCAGAGCGATACCATTGGCAGTGCCGACCCAACTCAAGGCGGTGGTGATAACTTCGTCCCCGGGTCGCAAATCCAGCACCCGTCCGGCCAGATACAAGGCGTCGGTGCCTGAATTGACTCCGACGGCTAATTGCCTGCCGCAACGGCGGGCAAGTTCGTTTTCCCATTGGGTAACTTCCGGCCCCATAATCATACGGCCGTGGTCCAATACTCGCGCTACAGCATCCAGCAACGCCTGACGTTGCTCCGCGTCCGTCACTCGTAAATCGAGAAAAGGAACTATGTTTTGCTTGATAGCGGTTATCATTGATGCTCTTTATACAAATACCAAATGCTCCGGATCGGCATTGAGATAGTCAAAGACTATTTTATTTTTACCATTGGCGACGCAATGATGATTACAATGCACTGATGGATTAATGGCGAAGAATTTATCTTTATCCGCCAGCCAGAAATCGCGGAAACGCTGATCTTTGATCGAACCGAGCAATCCTTCAGCAAGGTTATATGCTTTATCCTGACAGGAATATACATTCAGGTCCGCCCCGATCACCGGTAGAATTTGCAAATAAGGGCACCATGTGTAATCCTTGGCGAATTTTTCGTCCAGTTCATGATAAGCGTCAAAAATCTCGAAGTTATCATCGGCGAAATATTCCATGGCGCGGGCTATCTGATCTTTGACTTCAGTGAAAAATGGTGCATGATAGGTGTTGTTTGCCGTCCCATCGTTACTGATGATACAAGGGGAAACCTTGACACTATCGACACCCACATCGCGCAATCGGGCGATGAAATCATACACATGCCCGGCGTTGGTCGCATCCACAATCAG
>JAFGBA010000303.1 GCA_016933395.1 Sedimentisphaerales bacterium
CGGGAAATCGAATACGATCCCAATCGTACCTGCCATATTGCTTTAGTGCAGTATGAAGATGGCGAAAAACGCTATATTTTGTGCCCGGTGGGATTACGCGTAGGCGACACTATCGAGAGCGGCCGGCGTGTCGAGCCTAAGGTGGGTAATTGCATGCCTTTGGCCAATATCCCCAGCGGCCTGGAAGTGCATAATGTTGAACTGAATCCCGGTCAAGGCGGCAAATTGGTGCGTTCCGCCGGTATGGTGGCGCGCATTGGCGCCAAAGAAGGAAAATGGGCGCATCTGATTATGCCCAGCGGTGAAGTGCGGATGATTGACGGCGCTTGTCGGGCGACCATCGGACAAATCGGCAATATCGAGCATCAGAATGTAAAAATTGGCAAGGCCGGACGGAAACGCCACATGGGGCGTCGCCCCCACGTTCGCGGCAAAGCGATGAATCCCGTAGCGCATCCGATGGGCGGCGGCGAAGGTCGCGCTAACGGCGGCCGTCATCCTTGTTCACCGACAGGTGTTCTCGCCAAAGGTGGTAAGACCCGTAATCCTCGCAGTGCTTCCAATAAGCGGATTATTCGTCGGCGTAAGAGTAATCGCGGATTACAACTGGTTCTCTAAGCGGAGTGGTGATTCATGGGACGTTCGCTGAAAAAAGGCCCTTATGTCGATGAGAAACTGCTGCGGAAAGTAATGATGCAGCAGGAAAACAATACCCGTGATCCAATTAAAACCTGGGCGCGGCGCTGCACCATCGTGCCGGAATTCGTAGGCTATACGTTTTTGGTGCATAACGGCAAGATGTTTAATAAGGTTTATGTGACGGAAGATATGGTCGGCCACAAACTGGGTGAATTTTCGCTGACTCGGACGTTCCGGGGCCATAGCGGCGCCAAGAAAGTCGTCAAGTAAGACATCGGGTTTCGACAGGACCTGAGAGGATACGATATGTTAAGTGGTGAAAAACTTCAGCAATGTTTGCAAACCGGCAAACAAAGCCTTAGGGAAGTTGCGGCGGCGATGGTTCGGCCGGGACTCGATCAGGAAGCGGCCTGCCGGGCGTTACGAAACTGGCAACGAGGATTATTTAAGCCTCTGCCGACGGCGCAGGATATGGAGAGTTTGGCCAGGGCATTAGGTGTGGATCGTGACGAGTTGAAAACGTGGTCGGCATGCCACCGTTATGCTCCGATGGCGCCGCGTAAAGTTCGTCTGGTGACGGAATTAATCAAAGGACGTGCGGCGCAGGATGCACTTGATGTATTGAAATTCGCCAATAAACGCGCCGCCGTTCTCGTGAACAAGGTGCTTCGCAGCGCCATCGCCAACGCGGATGAGGACGAAGCTGATTTGGAGCGATTGTATGTCCGTGATGCTCGTGTGGATGAAGGCGGCGTACGTGCGGGAACCCGACGATGGCGTCCCAAAGACCGTGGTCGGGCGCATTCCTGGCTGCGTTTGGCCAGCCATATCCATGTAACGGTTGATGTGGACTGATATTGAGGTGATGTAAATGGGTCAAAAGGTTAATCCCAGAGGTTTTCGCACGGGTGTCACCCTCGGCTGGCAAAGTCGATGGTATGCACCCAAGGCGGCATACGGTGAATTCCTCATCGAAGATGAGAAGATTCGTCGTTTTGTGGACGGCCGTCTGAACCGCCAACCCCCTTATGCAGCGGTGTCAAAGGTGGAGATTGAACGGACGCGCGATGAAGTCCGTGTTATGCTTCACACCGCCCGGCCGGGTTTGGTGATCGGCCCGAAGGGCGCTGAGATTGACAAATTGCGTGAAGCTCTGGAAGACCTGATTGACCGTAAGGTAATGTTAAATATTGTTGAAATTAAAAATCCTGATTTGGATGCACAACTTGTCGCAGAATCCATCAGTGAACAACTTAAACGTCGGGCTTCGTTTCGGCGAACCATGAAACAGCATTGTGAACAAACTATGGCTTCCGGAGCCAAAGGGGTCAAAATTATCGTTTCCGGTCGATTGGGCGGGGCGGAGTTGGCTCGGACCGAGACGCAGATATTGGGAAGCATTCCGCTTTCGACTCTTGAAGCGAATGTCGATTATGGTCTGGCGGTCGCTGTGACCACCTATGGGACCATCGGCATCAAGGTGTGGATTTACCGTGGATTGTATGGCGAAGACATCCCGGCGCCGCAGGCGAGGCCAAGCGGACGTCGTGGTGGACCACGAGGCCAACGCAGAGACTAACGAGGTAGCATCATGGCGTTAATGCCCAAAAGGGTAAAGTTTCGTAAATTTCAGCGCGGCCGAATTCACGGCAATGCAACGAAAGGCAATTATGTTGCGTTTGGTGAATATGGCATCCAGGCCTTAAGCCCCGGCCTGATTACCGGCCGACAGCTTGAGGCCGGTCGTGTGGCGGCGACGCATTTTCTCCATCGTGAAGGTAAAGTGTATTGCCGGGTGTTTCCGCATCGCTCCATCAGCGCCAAACCGTTGGAAACCCGTATGGGTAAAGGAAAAGGCGAGCCGGACGCCTGGGTGGCGCGAGTGAAAGCAGGCACGGTCATTTACGAAATCGGCGGCGTCAGCGAGGATGTGGCCCGTCAGGCGCTGGTGCGCGTGGTGAATAAGATGCCTCTGCGTTGTCGTTTTGTGGTTCGACGCCATGCTTAAGCGGCATAACAAGGCGAAAAAGTACTCCGAATGACGGAATAAGTGATGAAAGCCAGTGAAATACGAGAAATGAATCCGGATGAACTTACCGGCGAATTGGAAGCAATGGAGCGGCGGTTGTTTGAAATTCGAACCCAGGCAGTTACGGAAAAACTGGAAGATCCCTCACGATTAACTCGTTTGAAACGTGATATTGCCCGCATCAAAACCGTGATGCGCGAGCGAGAGTTGGCTCGAAGAAAAAGCGCGGAAACCGCATAAGATAAGGACCGGGAACGCATGGCCGACCTGCAGCGAAAATCGTTGAAAGTATATCGAGGCGTCGTAACGACGCGTTCGGGTGAAAAAACCGTCAAGGTGGTGATGAACTACCTGCAGAAACATCCCAAATACGGGAAAATCATGCGGCGGCGCACGGTGGCGCTGGTGCACGATGAACGCAATGAAACCCGCGTCGGACAGATGGTGGATATCGCCAAATGTCGACCATTGAGCAAAAACAAGAAATGGCGACTGGTTCGCATTATAGGTGACACCGCTGCCGCGGAAGCGAAAGTCTGAGGCGTTGCAGGGACGTATTTGAAGGACAGGCTACATGATTCAACAGGAAACTATACTTGATATTGCTGACAATACGGGCGCAAAAACCGCGCTTTGCGTCAGGGTGCTGGGCGGCAGCACCGGTCGCGGCCAGTTTACCCGGCGCACCGCAAACATAGGTGATATTATCATCGTGGCCATTAAAAAAGCGTTGCCGACGATGAGTCTTGATGACAAAAAAACGCATCGTGCCGTGATTATTCGTACGAAGTATCCTACGCGCCGTTCTGACGGCAGTTATGTGCGTTTTGATCGTAACGCCGCGGTACTGATAGATAAGGACGGCAATCCGTTGGGCACGCGTATTTTTGGGGCGGTGGCGCGCGAATTGCGTGAAAAGAATTTTATGAAAATTGTTTCCCTGGCTTCTGAGGTGGTCTGATGGCCATAAAAATTAAAAAAGGCGATACCGTCGAAGTTATGGCGGGTGATGACAAGGGTCGACGCGGCAAGGTTCTGCGGGTCGATGTGGTGCGGCAGGTGGTCGTCGTGGAAGGCGTCAATCGTTTATATAAACATGTTAGGCCTTCGCGTCGTAATCCTCAGGGCGGTCGGTTGCAGGTGGAACGGCCTATTCATATTAGCAATGTGCAGGTGGTCAGTCCCAAAACGGATCGGCCTACACGCGTCAAATTTACTCAGGACGCCGAAGGTAAAAAAACACGCATGGATACAGCGGGAAATGTCATTGATGTCATTCGTCACGCCGGCAAATAAGGACGGAAATTGATGGTGCGGTTAAAGCAATTATACAAACAGAATATCATCCAGAGCATGACCGAAACGTTTAAATATAAAAACGTCATGCAGGTTCCGCGTCTGGAGAAAATCATCGTGAGCATGGGATTGGGCAAGGCGATTCAGGATAAAAAAGTAATGGAAAGTGCGCTCAAGGAACTAGCGCAGGTCACCGGCCAGAAAGCCGTGGTTTGCAAAGCCCGCAAGAGCGTATCTAACTTTAAATTACGTGAAGGCATGGATATTGGCGCAAAGGTGACGTTGCGTCGTGAGCGGATGTATGAATTTCTTGATCGGCTGGTGTCTCTGGCGATCCCGCGGGTGCGTGACTTCCGCGGTCTTTCGCCTCGGGGCTTTGACGGCCGAGGCAATTACAATATGGGTTTGACCGAACAAAGCGTTTTTCCGGAAATTGACGCCGCCAAGGTTGAACAAACCCGCGGCATGAATATTACTATCGTCACCACCGCTCATACCGACGAAGAAGGGCGGGAACTATTGAAGCGGTTCGGCATGCCTTTTGCCGGAATGACTTCGGAAACGAACTGAGCAGGTTACAAAACGGAAGAATTATAACCGAGGCGATATATGGCGACCAAGGCGTTGAGATTAAAAGCCGAAACCAAACCGAAATTTTCCACGCGGGCTTATACGCGCTGCCAGTTGTGCGGTCGGCCTCGTGCGGTATACCGGAAATTTAAAATTTGTCGTATTTGTTTTCGTACGATGGCCCAGGAAGGAAAGATTCCCGGCGTTCGCAAGGCCAGTTGGTAACGGGTAAATACCAGGAAAAAAACCATGAGTCATGCCGATCCGATAGCTGATATGTTAACTCGCATTCGTAACGCGGTGCGCGTCTCACGCCAGACCGTGAACGTACGGGGTTCCCGCGTATGTGAAGGCGTTGCCCGGGTGCTGGTCGAGCAGGGATACCTTAAGGACGTTGATCGTATTGACACCGC
>JAFGBA010000304.1 GCA_016933395.1 Sedimentisphaerales bacterium
ATTGAGCGCACCAGAATACTAATGTCCATCCTCAGACTCGAACATGTGTTTTTTCAGCGTCAGGGTCGCAAAATCCTGCATGATATTTCATGGCAAGTGGAGTCGGGGCGGCACTGGGCCTTGCTGGGGGCCAATGGGGCGGGCAAGACAACCTTGCTGAAAATTCTCACCGGCTACGAATGGCCCACCTCCGGATCGGTGCACGTGCTAAGCCGGCGGTTCGGAAACTGCGACATTACCGAATTACGCAAACACATCGGGTGGGTCAGTTCATCCTTGGAAGTCAACTTGCCCCCATCGGAGAACGCAATGGATATCGTTCTCAGCGGTCTCGAAGCAAGCCTGGGGCTTTATCGGGATTTTACCATCGAAGAACATCAGCTTGCTCATCGAGCCTTAGCGGCGATGTCCATGGCATCATTGGCGGAGCAGACGTTTGGAACGCTATCCCAGGGCGAACAACAGCGAGTATTGATCGCCCGCGCCCTGGTTTGCGGCCCAGCCGTGCTTATTCTCGATGAACCGTGCATCGGCCTTGACCCGGCTGCCCGTTTTGCCTTTCTTGCCGATGTGCAACGCCTCGCCAGGCAGCCGGATGGCCCTGCGCTTATCTATGTTACCCACCATATCGAAGAAATTGGCCCATGGATTACCGATGTTTTAGTACTATGCAAAGGTATAATTGTAGCTGCCGGACCGAAAGAAGACGTGCTTACCTCCGAAATAATGAACCTTGCTTTCAGCGGTAACGAGCAGAAGCGAACACAATCACCCCGCCTGCGTTTTTCTGTGCGTAATGCCGGTTCGAACTATCGTCTCGATATCGAAACCAGGCCCGAACTCTGATACGTCATGGGGGGTTGTTTTTAACGGCCTAAGCTGGTAAGATACTGCCAATAAACAGGTTTTGGAAAGGGATGCCCTCATGTCGGCAGCGAAAAGCACGAAATTCCCGACGGCGGCGGCTTTAACGGAAGAACTGTCGCGTATGCAGCGGCTGGTGCGGTTTCAGGTTGAGTTATGGCGGTATTGCGCCCGGCGGCTATGGCAGCACAACGTGATGGCGATGAGTTCAGCGCTGGCGTTTCGGACGATTTTTGCCATGACGCCGGCCTTGGTGCTGTCCCTTTTGGTGGTGAAAAGCCTGGGGGTGCTGGAAAATAGTAAAACCAGTCTGCGGGATTTTCTCGACGCGGCAGGCGTAGGCCAGATAACCTTGAGCGAGGGCGAAGAGAATATTAACGCCGCGGATAAGCTTATGGAGATCGTCACCTCCGTCGAAAATAAGCTGACCCTGGGCAGGATAGGCCCTATCGGTGTGCTGCTGTTAATCTGGACAGCGCTGACATTGATGATGACGCTGGAAGGAGCCCTTAATCGAATCTGTGAAGCCCCGCGTTCGCGCAGCCTCAAGCGGCGACTGACAATGTATTGGAGCGTCTTGTCGCTGGGACCGGTTGTAATGCTCACCGTGCGTTACCTGGCGGGCAAGATTACGGAATCGGTGGCGTCGGTCGGAGCGCTGGCATGGCTTCTGGAGGCTTTGGGCTGGGCCGGGCCGGTGCTAACGGGTCTGTTACTACTGGCATTGATGTATAAGATCGTCCCTAATACGCGCGTGCAGTTCCGAGCGGCGATAGGGGGGGCGCTGGTGGCCGTGCCGCTGTGGCTGGTGGCCAAATGGGCGTTTCGCCTCTATGTCACCAGAGTCGCCGCGGGCAGCCTGTATGGCGCTATTGGGTTGTTGCCCTTGTTTCTGATATGGATAAACTGGTCCTGGGTGGTGCTGCTGTTTGGCGCGGAAGTATCCTATACCGCCGCTAATCTGCGGCGGTTGCGGCGGGCGGACCTGGCGGGACGGCTGGCCCTGGGGCCGGAGGAAATGTTAGCGGTGACGATGGCGGTGGCGGAGCCGTTCCATAAGGGCGAAGGGCCGGTGGCGTTTGAGGCGGTCTGCAAAGCGATTAATCTGCCGGATGAGTCTATCTCGTCGCTGTTGGAGCGGCTGGAGGCCAAACAGGTCGTCAGCCGGGTGGCCGATGAGGGCGGTGATGCCTTCGTATTAGCTCGCCCGGCCGAACGCATTGGCCTGCTGGAGGTTATCGACCTGCACCAGCGTGATGGGCAGGAACGATTGGCAGGTTCGAACCGGAGGATTCGCGCCTGTTTGCAAGCAGTGCGGCGGCAGGCCCAGGCAACCCTTGGGAATATGACCCTGGCCCAGGTAATCGAGGAAATGGACAGCGAGATGACCAAAGAATAGAATATTTATGCAATAGTAAATTTTCACTTTTTTTTAAGGTTTTATGCAAGCTCAGCCTGTGTTTCCAGCAGGAGAAAGAATTATTTGTCATGTACGATGGATTTATCGGATATACAATTCGCTTTATCTCACAACAGTTCAATCCTAGACTAAAAAAGATGATTTGTTACGTCTTTCTTTTGGCCTTTGGCTTAACAGGATGCCAGGCCTCGCCGCCTGCCGGTATAGATAAAGCCCTCAAGCAAAATCCACAGGATTTTCTGGTCCAGGCGGTGGTAGGACCTCAAGGAGATGGAACCTATGTTGTTCCCACTACGCAAATTGTCGCTTCGGCAGGTAAAGTCATTGAATTTCGTGGTCGGCCCGTCAGTCTGGCGTTGAATCCGGATGAAACCGTGCTGGCAGTTAAAAACATAAATAATTTGATCTTTATCGAGATGGGTGGTCAAAAGATAGTCCAGGAACTGGAAATTTCTAATTTTGGCAGCAGCTTTTGCGGCATCGTATGGAGCCATGATGGTGCGACGGTTTGGGCTACATCGGCCGATCGCTTCCTGCATCGTATTACCCGTGGGGATGATGGGCAGTTTGCCTGGATGGAAAAAATCGAACTGCCCGGCCCCGGCGGTCGAGGCAACTCCGCTCCCGGCGGATTAGCCATTGATGCGGAACGATCTTTAATCTACGTTGCCATGAGCCGTAATAATGCTATAGGCGTAATTGATACAAAAACCTCTAAACTTCTTGAGGAAATCCCAGTTGGCATCGCTCCGTACAATGTTCTTATTTGCGGTGATTATGCATATATAACCAATTGGGGTGGTCGCCGACCCCGTAAAGGCGATCTCACAGGTTTAACCTCCGGCAGTAAGGTGGTTATTAATAAGGCCGGCATCGCTTCAACCGGTACGGTTTCCGTAATAGATCTAAACCGACGACAGGTTATAAAAGAAATCGATGTTGACCTGCATCCCAGTGGGATGTCTCTGGCTCCCGACAAATCCCGACTTTATGTCGCCAACGCCAACAGTGACACCGTTAGTGTCATTGACACCGCCACCCATAAAGTCACAACCCGTTGGCCGGCCAGACCCATGGCTGAATTGCCTTTCGGTAGTGCTCCTGATGCACTGGCAATTTCTTCCGATGGCTCCACCCTATATGTTGCCTTGGCCGGCAATAACTGTCTGGCCGTAATGGATACGCAGACAGGGAAGGTCAAAGGCCTGATACCGACGGGATGGTATCCCGCCGACGTGGTGCTAACGCGAAATAACGGTTTCCTCTGTGTCGCCAATACCAAAGGTCAGGGCAAGCAATTTCCAGCGGAAGAAGCCATACCTGCGTATAATAGCCGCAACCATATCGGTTCGGTGAGTCTTATCATCCGGCCGGATGCAGCAAAACTGGCTGACTACACCTATCGTAGTGCCGTAAATATGCGCTTGCCGCGTATGAAAGAACAAATGGACCTGGGTAAGACCGAAAAACGCTTCGTACCTGTGCCTACACGGCCGGGCGAGGTGTCTCATTTCAAGCATGTGCTGTATATCATTAAGGAAAACCGTACCTACGACCAGGTTTTTGGCGATATGCCGCAGGGAAACGGCGACCCTCGGCTTTGCCATTTTGGTCGCGATATTACACCCAACCATCACGCTCTGGCGGAAGAGTTTGTTTTGTTGGATAACTTTTATTGCAACGGCGTCCTCAGTGCTGATGGCCATCAGTGGACCGATGAAGGCTTTGTCACCGATTATATTGAAAAAAGTTTTGGCGGATTCAAACGCAGTTATCCATACGACGGCGATGATTGTCTGGCTTATGCCTCATCAGGTTTTGTTTGGGACCACGTTCTACGGGCGGGGCTGACATTCCGTAACTA
>JAFGBA010000305.1 GCA_016933395.1 Sedimentisphaerales bacterium
ATGAATCGTGCCGTCATTGGGGCATACTCCCATACTGATGACATCATGGGCATCTTCACCCAACATCGTGTAATCGGGCAATTCCAGCCCTTCCCAGCTACCCGAAGGCAATTGCCGTCGCGATACGCAAACGTGGCGAGCGGCGTTATAATACGTCACATATTGCCAGCCGTTTTGGGTAAGAACCGCTTCCTGTTGAAACGATATACCATTGATACGATTCCCCGAAAATGATAATGCCTGGGGTTCCACGACCGTGTCGCCAATTTTGGTAACTGATGGAAACGCAGACACAACGGGTGCACAAAAGCAAAGAACACTCAAAATAGTTATAAATCGCTTCATTTGTTCGTTATTCCATCATACCCGTAGTAAGCCACGCATCGACAAAAGCACTTAAATCATTTAAGTCAACACTTGACAGCCATAATTCCGCAAAAGCGCTGAAATCATAAAAATCAATAACACAATCGGCCAGATGATCCGGACCGCTCAAATCCCATTCGCGGGCATAAGGTAGGGTGCAATTCTCTCGTGCCGTAAAGAGCGTCCAGACTTCCGTTGCATTCAAGGCGTAATCATACAACCGAATATCATCCAGGCTTCCATTGAACGTCTGCTCGCCGCCTAAATGTCCCATCTCCAGGGCCAAGCTGGTTAAATCGCCCGTTGGCACGGTGCCGCTTTGGACCGGCAAGCCGTTAAGATAAATCTGCATGGCGTTATTTTGTGAGGTAATACAGACATGCTGCCACTTATTATCGGCCTTGATGGCGTCAATGGCGGCCAGGTTGTAAGGACCGCTCTCGACGAATAAATCGTCGCTTCCCATGGGTGCGCCACCTTGCCAGTTCACCCAGAGGCTCACCGTAAACGCCTCCGTCAAATTGACCTCAAGCATATTTTCCGACGTCGCCCACCCGGTGGTCGGTGTAACCTGCACGGCGCCGGCGGTTTCACGGGCGCCATCGACGAAAACCGGTGTTCCGGCCGGATCTGCGGTTAAACCGGCTATTTCATCAATATATGCCGTACCGTTGTAATCAGCCTGGTCCATCGTCCAATGGGCCACAAGGCGACTTGAATTCACGGTCAAATTAACGATATTCGATGAAATTGCCGCCAAAGGAACATTATCAATTTCGCAATAATACTGCCCGGCGTCAGTAATAACGGCGTTGGCGATTTGCAGCGTGGTGGTATATTCTTCGGTTTGGCTGTCATAGGTTGTTGTCACCGTGATATCAGGATCGTTGGCGTCAACCGGGCCGGAGCCGTTATACCATACCACCGTAGGCTCCGGATCGCTGCGAAATACAGCCTGAAATATCGCCGTTTGGTCGAAGTCCACCGTCTCATCGACAGGTTGGCCATTCGGCGTAAATTCCAACTGCCACGAGGGATCCAGCCCGACCACCGATATGCCGTCGAACCATGCCCGGTCGTCCTTATCGGGTTGATTGGGCGGGGCGGCGACGACCACCGTAAAATCGCTTACGCCGCTGACGGAACCGATATACTCCTGGCAGCCTTGCACCCCTGTGCCGCCATCATAAAAGAATACCACATCCGCATCCGCGTAGGTGCATTCCTCCAAAGGTTCACCTTCCAGCGCCGCCCAGGTGCTCCATGAGGTCAGCTTCGGCCAATAAACGACATATACATCATAACTCATGGCCGGATTCAATCCCGTCACCGTCATACTCAATTGCGGCGGTTCATCATCATCGCTGCCCTGAAAGGCGGTGCCGTTGATGGCCTTGGTGCTGTCCGTTTTGGGGTACCATTTGCCATAAGGCGACCCAAGTCCAACCGCTTCCAGCCAGTCAACCAAATTCGGATAACTCGCTGCATCCGTCGGCCAAAGGTTATTGTCCGCCGCGCTGTTGGCGTACCCTTCGACATACGTCCCCACCATCAGCGGATAGTCGGCGGGTGTCTTATACTGACCCTCGCCGATGGTGGATATAAATAATAATATGATGCCGATTGCATAAAAACTTTTCATATATGTTTTAAACCTCTTACCGCGGGCGCAGTACATATACGGCTTGCCAATCCCCCCGGGTTTCGTTCTCCATTTTCATTTTTTCTTTTTAACGGCTCGTTAAAAATACGGACGGGGCTCAGCGCCAAACACCGCTCCCCGTCCGTTTAATGACTAGCTGTTTACGTCATCTTTTCACGTGAAAAGACGTCATTAATAAACTCCAGACTTACTTCCGACGCCGCAGGCCCAGCAGGCCGCCCAGACCCAGTAGAATCATCGTCGCCGGTTCGGGAACTTCGGCGAAGCTGAAGCCATCGAACCAAGCGCGTTGATCGCCGGTCTGATTCGGGGGGGCCTCGACAACGACGGACACATCAGTGACGCCGCTGACGGTTCCCAGCAGCACTTCACAACCCTGTACGCCCGTGCCGCCATCATAAGCGAAGACGTTGTCCGCTGTTTCGAAACTGCAATCGATCAGCGGGTCGCCCTCCAGAGCAGCGCGGGTGTACCAGGAACTGGTAGGGGTAACGATCGACGGATCTTTGGCCCAATAGACAACGTAGATGAAATATTCCTTGCCCGCATCTAAAACATTTGTCGCCGTCATAGTCAACTGCGGCGGCTCATCATCATCACTGCCTTGAAAACATTGGCCGTTGATGGTCTTGCTGCTGACCGGGTTGTTCGTCAGGCCGGTGCCTTTGTAATACCACATGCCGTAAGGTGCTCCACTTGTATCAAATTGCAGCCACTGCGTCACGGAGGTATACGTATCCGTGTCAGAGGGCCAGATGTTGTAGTCAGAGTCATCCACGACATAGGCGTCCACGTACCCTTCGTTGCCCAGCATGTCCTGATCATAGTCTTCGTAAGTCATCGCGGCGTTGACTGTTACCGCCGTTACGACAACGAACAACATTGGTAAAATCCACATTTTCCTCATAACATTCTCCTTCTTTTAGCATTTGTCGGATATACTCATCGAGCAGTACGCCTGCCTTGTCGATATCCGAACTTTTCCATTACAACACACATACAACACGTTCCATGGAGCGTTCCGCCGCAATATACAACAGCGGAACGCCTACAAATCATCCTTCGGTTAATGCACAATCGGACGGTTATCCGTCAGCCAATTGGCGATCAGAATCAACAGGTCTTCCATATCAATCAGACAATTTTGATTGATGTCGCCTTCATAAATCGGGTGACATTCATCGCCACATTCCTTCGTATATTCCACCACGCGGTAAACCGGCGTCAGCGTTTCAGAGGCGGTCATAACGATATAATGTCCTGAATAGCTGCCGGTGTCTTCCTGAACCACCGGAGGAGTGCCCGGATTCATTTCGACCCAACCCACAAATTCAAATCTATCCGGACAAATCGTGAAGTCCGGCGCTCCCAGCGTTACGGTCTGACCCTGCAACAGGTTATACGTGCCAACTGCGGGCGCTATGGGATATTGTTCCGGCAAAGGCGTAACCGTCCCGAAATTGTTGGGATCCTGGAGCACCGGATTCTCGATCGTCAGTGTAACTGATGAACGCGGGGTCGCTTCATCATAGCTTAATCCGTCCAGCCAAGCCCGATCATCACCCGGCTGATCCGGCGGCGCCTCAACAAGGATAGACACACTGGTTTGACCAGTTACTTGTCCTAGAAACGCTTGGCGCCCCTGAACACCTGTACCACCGTCATCGAAGAAAGCCACATCACCATTGGTTGCGGTGCATTCCCGCATTAAACCGCCGGGCAATGCCGCCCAGCAGCTCCAATCGAGGTATTTCGGCCAATACACCACATAAATATCGTACGTCTTGGTGTCGTCCAGTCCTGTAGCCGTCATGGTCAATTGCGGACATTGGTTATAATCTTTTCCTTCAAAGGCCGTGCCGTAGATGCACTTGCTGGATGCCGTCTTGGGCCACCATTTACCTGTTTCTTCCGGATCAATCAGCCAATCCGTCAATAAGGGGTAACTCCCCGCATCCGTCGGCCAGACATTGTAATCTGCTTCGCTGTTGGCATATCCTTCAACATACGTGCCGACCATCAAGGGATAGGAATCCGGTGTTGGTTGAGCAGGCAAAGCTGACGCCAGCATCGCCACTGTCAGTATCATTAAAATCCATATATTTTTCATTATGTTGTTCTCCTCATTAATAACTTCCTTTTTATCCATTCTTCATCAACCTTCATCAGCGGATGAATTAACGTCAGTCGCACTCCGGCTGGGTGCATTCGAGCCAGTGGCGGGAAATGATGGCAAAATCCATCAAGTCCACGATGCAGTCTGAATTGAAATCCGCCATCGGAAAAGGATGGCAGTCATCACCGCATACGCCTTGAAATTCCACCACCTGAAATACCGGCGTCAGTGTTTCGCTGGCAGTTAGGTGTATCCAGGGATAATAATTGGGATTATCCTCACCGGTCGATGTCTGGGGAATCTTGACATTGGGATCACCCGGCGTGCCCTCTTCCCAACCTACAAAAGTAAAATAATCGGGACAATTGACAAAAGACGCTCCCGTTGCAGAATCCACTATCTGCGGTGCTTCCAGCGTTACGGTTTGCCCTTGCAGGAAGGTGTGCGCGCCAATCGGCGGCACAATCGGAAATTCGCCCGGCAGCGTGGAATATCCCCACCCGCCCGGATCCAACACGATCGGAGGATTGATGGTCAGCGTCACTTCGGCGCGGGGTTCGGCCTCCCTATAGCTGACACCATCGAACCAACAACGGTCATCACTGGGTGTATCTATCGCAACATCAACTAACATCGACAATCCCGTTTGCCCGCTGACTTGTCCCATAAAGAATTCGCATCCCTGCACACCTGTGCCGCCGTCGTAAAAGAAGTTAGTATCATCGGCGATCGTGGAGGCCTGCTGAAAATGGCATTGCCGGAAGAAATGGCCCGGCAGCGCCACATAGGCGCACCACGACGTTAGTTTGGGCCAGTGCACGACATAAACATCATAGGTCTTCGTGTCATCCAGGCCCGTCATCGTAAAGGTCAATTCCGGGGGATAGTCACTGTCGCTGCCCTGAAAAGCAGTGCCGTCAATGGCCTTGCTGCTGACGGGATTGCCTGTCTGGCCGGTGCCTTTGTAATACCAGAAACCAAAAGGCGCTCCAGCGGTATCAAATTGCAGCCATTGAGTTACGCTGGTATATGGGTCCCCGTTGGCGTCGGTTTGCCCGGCGGTGGGCCAGATATTGTAATTCGTATCATCCACCACGTAGGCATCCACATACGCCGTGCCGTGCATGTAAGGAGCATAATCTTCCCATGTTGCAGCCTGCCCCGCCGTCACTGCAATCAATCCTATTGCACTTATCAAAATACATGTTTTCCAGTTCATGAATCGTCCTCCTAAACTAGTAATATTGAAAACCATTCACTTGCACCATATCCGCTAAACAACTCTCCTTTCTGCTTATGATATGCCTCCTTTCTTATTTGACTGCTTGGATCCTTTTAATTGTCTTTCTTATTCAGGCACAGATTCCGCCATGAGGGCGGTTTTCCGAGCGGCTTGCACAGTAGGTTTTCCCGTCATCTTTTGTGTTATGGTCGTAAAACCTATACTGCTCTGCCGGATACGCAAATCGACGGGCAACACCCGATGAATGGGATTGCTTGCCACACCCATCAACTGGTTGTATAAAATACGCATTGCTTCATACCCCACCTTCTCATCATCGGTAAACACGCTGGTTAAAGGTACAGGCAGCTTGGTGCAAAAAGGCTTATCCCCGTAACCAGCGATAAAAATGTCTCTGCCCACCATCAACTTCATTTCAGGGGCAGCCTCATACACCCCCCTGGCGACATTATCGGCACTGGTGAAAATACCATATGGTTTTGAAGCAACGGCTTGGAACAGCTTCATTGCCGTTGACTTATGAAGATTGATAGCCTCGGCTGATTCAGGCAATGCGCCGCTTAATTCCTTATCGGTGCGAGGTGTTTCATAAACATAGACCCCCAAATCCACAAAACCGTGATCGGCCATGGCGGCGGCCCAGCCTTCATACCGGCCGCGACAACTTCCCGGCGCCGATGTCGAACCCACATAATACACCGGTCCATCATGGCGCTCCAGCAAATGCATGGTTGCCTTATATGCTCCCGTATAATGATCAGCCGAAACCGAACTGACTTCCATGCCCGGTAAATCATGGTCCACGAATACTATTTTCATCTTCCGGTCTAACGCCTGTTGAATCACCTTGCGAAAATCGGGGAAATCCCAGGGCATAACCACAAATCCACTGACGGCGTGTTCCTGACGATTAACGATAGCGGCAAAATGGTCCAGGGAACGCGATACATCCAACGACACAAACTCCATCCCTGCTTCCTGAGCGAAACGACGACCCCCTTCGGAAATGGAAATGTGAAAAAGACTACGAACCCAGTGAATATAAACCAGTGAGTTATTTAGTATCGTTCGCGGCGGTTTATTGGCGACACGAATGTCTTTGTCCTCAAACCGAACAATGCCTTCCTGTTCCAATAAGTCCAGCGCCGCGTTTACGGTTCGATATTCCACGCAAAAACAACGCACCAGTTCCGCCCGACTGGGCAAAAGCTCACCCGGTTGATACTGACCCGACTCTATAGCCTTATGTATTACCGAACCAATCTGATGATACAAAGGTTTTGACTTGCCGGAATTACGATTCAGTTGCCCAGGGCTAAATTGGATTTCATCAGATGTCATCAATATTTACCTATCGAGAGCGTTATCAACAACATCCATAATAAACATTCACGCAGTATTTTGTCAATAGAAATTCCAAATTTAATCCATATTTTTAACAATAAAATCCAATTAGCCGGATAATTATAAATACTTTATATACAGACTTTTATAAGATATTATATAAATTTACAGTTAAATAAGGGTTTAATTTGTCCAATATATGAGTAAATAAAACAACCAAATATCCTGATAATATTTGCTTTGTACTAGAAAATTACTAGATTTTTATTGGCGTAATATAACTGTTGCTCAAAAACCAGCCTTTTGTTAAGGTCATGCCCTTGGTGCAACTACTCAGTATGAGGAGCATATGGCAATAGACCGAATTCCCAGAATCATCCTGCTTGTGGAAACATCCCATGAATTTGGCCGTGAACTCCTTCGTGGAATTGCACGCTACTCCCGCCTGCATGGGCCCTGGACTTTCTATCGTGAACCTTCCGGCTTATCAGGCAAGTTCCCCAAGTTATTAAATAATGACGCTGACGGTATTATTGTTCGCGGTGACGCCATCAATCCCGAGGAAATTCGCTCCTTAGGCCTGCCCGCCGTACTCTTGCCGCGAACGGGCGATCACGTGCCGGGATTTTGCTGTGTAAAAGTGGATTCTCTTAGTGTTGGGATTATGGGCGCTATACATCTCCTGGAGCGAGGATTTCAACATTTTGCCTTTTGCGGTTTCTCCGACATGCCATGGTCTCAAAAACGCAGGGATGGATTTCGCCAAAAACTTAATGAACATGGAATAACCCCTAACGTTTATGAACAGCAGGAATCCGTATCTGTACATTCCTGGTCAAGGGAACAAAAAGACATTGCCGAATGGCTCAACTCACTACCCAAGCCCGTAGGCATTATGGCCTGCACCGATTACCGCGGGCAACATGTTCTGGAAGGATGCAAAGTCGCCGGGCTTCATGTCCCTGAAGACGTCGCCGTAGTCGGGGTACTAAATGACGATATTATTTGCGACTTGTGCGACCCTCCCCTATCCAGCATTGCCTTGAATATCGAGAAAAGCGGGTACGAGGCTGCGGCATTACTGGACCAACTTATGACGGGCCAGGTGGTGCATGAACAGGATATCATCATTCAGCCCGTATATGTGGTAGTCCGCCGGTCAACAGACATTTTTGCTATTGAAGATAGTATTGTATCCAAAGCTTTGCATTATATGCGCCAACACGTCAGACAACCGATTCAGGTTTCTGACGTTGTCAGCGCCGTCGGACTCTCGCGCCGGGCGCTTGAACAACGGTTTCAACGAGCTATCGGTCGTTCCGTCCTGAGTGAAATCCGGCGTTTGCGAGTCGAGCTTATTGCTCAACTTCTGGTGGAAACCAACTCCACGGTGACTCAGATTGCCCAAAGTTTGAATTTTACCAGTGAAAAGCACATTGCCCGCGCCTTTCGCCAGGAAAAAGGGATAAGTCCCCTGATGTACCGCAAAAAATATGGGCGATAACCAAACGCCCTTCCCCCTAACAAACGGCGTTTCCTTTGAGATTATCCCGGAAGTAGGGGATCCTGTCTGTATCACCTACCCGGGAAGTGACTCATTGGCAATACCAAGTTTCTGATAAACACACGGCAGTTGCCTTCGAACAGACAGGCGAACCTCATCATAAAGACTTCGTCCATACGAATCCATGGCCACGATCAGCGGCCCTAGTTCCTTGACGCGAAATTGATAAATGGCTTCCGGATGCAACTCGGGCCAGTAAACTTTTTCCACGTCCTCAATCTGCACGGTCTCCAACGCCGCGGCACCGCCGACAATGGCTAAATAACAAGCGCTAAAACGTTTCATGGCGTCGAGACTATCCTGATAAAGCCCGGATTTACCAATAATCGCGCGAACACCATACTGCTCCAGCAACAAAGGTGTAAACCGATTCATACGGGTGCTGGTGGTTGTGCCGATAATAATCTTCTCCCATCGACGCCCCACTTTTTTCAGACTTGGCGCCGTATGCAATATGGGATATCCCTTAAGATCAACGGGAGATTTATGACGTTCATCAAACATGTGGATCAGCGTTTTATCCCTCATGCCGAACACCCGCCCGGTAATTGTAACTATATCACCTACATGTAATGAACGAATAGTGGTTTCATCGAATGGCGAACTTAGATTACGCTGAGACATTTTTCTCTCCGTTAAAATCCATATTCCACCTTACCATTCGCCCATATTTTTGCCCGGGCGCGTCTGGCGGCCCAGCATTGGGTGTTAACGGCGACAGGATTTTGGGTAATATGCGTATAGGCCCATTCAATATGCACCGCCAGCGTGGTTATCGCTCCGCCCAGTCCCATAGGTCCGCTGCCCAGAGCATTGACGGCCTCTTCAAGTTCGTTTTCCAGTTGGGCAAACATGGGATCGGGATTTCGACTTCCGACGGGCCGCGTAATTGCTTTTTTTGCCAGCACGCCCACCCAGTCCGCTGAACCGCCCATCCCCACACCGATAATTCCGGGCGGACAGGGATTGCCTCCCGACGCCGCAACCGTATCAACGACGAATTTTTTAACCGCGCTTAATCCTTCCGCCGGCGTAAACATTTTCATCGCACTCATATTTTCGGAGCCGGATCCCTTGGGGATCATCAAGATATCCAAATAATCGGCATCGCCATCGAAATCCCAGTAGATAACCGGTAATCCTTCGCCGATGCTGGTCTGTGGATTTTCACGGGTGATAGGATGCAGCGAACTGCCGCGAAAGGGATATTCCATCGTCGCCCGTTTGGCCCCCTGCGCCAGTGACTTCTTAATCATGGCCCCATCCACGGGAAACCGCCCCCCTACCGTCACTATAAAGACCGGCAAACCTGTATCCTGGCAGATAATCATCGACTGCGTTTCAGAAACTTCGATATTTTTCAGAATGGTTTCAAGAATTGTCCGGCCAAGCTCACTGGTTTCCCGCTGCCGCGCACGCTCCAAAGCCGCCTTGACATCCGGCGGCAGAATTTTTAGCGCTCTGATATAAAGCTCTTCAGCAACGTCTTCCACCAAATGGTTGTTAAATATAATCTTGGCCATTAGACAATAATCCTAAACCGCGTGATGTAAATATTCTTTAAACAAAGTCACCAAAAACAACGATACCCCACCGACCGACACCGCGGCGATCAGGCCGCAAATGAAAGGTTTGACGCCAAGTTTCGCCAGTTTTTTGACGTTTGTGCTCAACCCGATGCAGGCCACGGCAACAGCAATCAGATAATGTGCGCTTTTTTTAACGAATGCGACGATTTCGGGCCAGTTGGCATTATCACCGCTAAAACCCCAATCGCCCAGGGATCGCACCACCGCCATGATAACAAAACCCAGAACAAAGAATGGAACAACCGAAGACAGCGTTGGCCGTTTCCCGGTCATTTGTTTGGCGTTCTTGCGAGCATACCACATGCCCAAAAACGGAATCACCGCCAGCATAAAGATATTCCGCACCAGTTTGGTGGTAACGGCAATTTTAAAGGCTGACGCTTTTTCTTGCCATAACTCATCGTAAATAATGGCCGAAGCCGTGGCTTGAGCCGTATCGTGCACGGACGTCCCCAGGAAAAAACCAGCTTGTTGCGCATCCAGGTGAAACGCCCATTCGGTCAAATACGGATAGCACATCGTCGCCAGCATACCAAACACTGTGATCGTAGCCACGGCGTAAGCGGTTTCCTCTTCATCCGCTTCAATGACCGGCGAGGTGGCCATGATGGCGCTGACGCCGCAAATGCTGGTCCCCGCCGCCACTAGTGTGCCCAGTTTTTCACTGACGCCGATGCGCTTGGCGACAAGACTGGTGATAATCAGCGCCGCCGCAATGCACACCACAATCAGACCCAAAGAAATCGCGCCGATTTTCAATAACTCGAGAATACTTAACCGGATACCCATGAGAATAATACCCAGCCGCAACAACTTTTTCACGCCGAATGTAAATCCCGGCGTCAGCGCCGTTGGCAAAGGCACAATGTTTCTCACCAACAGACCCAGCACCACAGCGATAAAAATATCACTGACTACATTATTTTCATACGGCAGGATTTTATTAAGCTGTCCCGCCGCTAACAGAGCGACCACCATAATCATAATCGCAAAAAGAATACCCGGAATGATTTTCAGGGGTTCCTGCGTTCCAAATAATAATTTGTTAATCTTTGAAGGTTTGCCGTTGCTCATGAACTTTCCTTTATGCCGTAGAAAACGTTTTCTCGATACACTTGCCAATTACATTAATAAATATCCGGGGCGTTCACCGATTGGTGATAGGCTTTCCAATCATCCAACCGTAATGATTTGATGGTGTCGCCGCGCAGGCCGCTACGGAGAGCCGCTGTGGACAAAACGTCCTGTGGCTGGATATTGCCTACATTAACCTTGGGACCGTATTTCATATATAAGGCCTGCTGTTGTCCCTTATCAGGCGCTTCGACCATGGTTTTATCCAGACCTACGGTATTCATAATCTGGTCAAGCATGGTAAAATCCACCTCGCCGGTCTTGCTGATGACGCCCAGGCCCTTGCCGGCCTCACGGGCTTCGATAATGACCATTTCGGCGCCGCTTTCCAAGTCCGCTTTCATCAGAGCAATGCGCTGTTCGAGCGTGATTAACGCATCTTTCTTGGGATCTTTTTTGCCGACTTCCGAAATGACATTAATGCCCACGCGGCTGCACCGTTGAATGATATCACGGCGTTTATCATCGGGAATATAAATGCTGCCGTCGGAAAATTCCACATACGTGAACCCCAGTTCTTTGGCGTATTGCAGATAGGCTTCCAGCTTGCCCAAGTCCAGCTTCTGCTGACTCATCACGGCGACTTCGGTAAGAGTGCCGCCCACCATCGGATTGATTCCTGCGGTTTTGAACGCTGCGACCTTGCCTTTAAGCACGTCCTCCTTGTATAACGCCCCGGTGCCAAACGTGCACTTGACGATATTGGCCAGACCACCGGTTATTTTCGCCCAATCCTGAGCGCCCTGCGGGCCGAATTGTTTTTCAATAACCATAATAACGCCGGTTTCTTTGGGAACAGGGATAAATGCTTCAAATGCTCTCATGAATAACTTCTCCTGACATACTTTTTCAAAAAATTCAAACCTCACATTCACCAAACAATTATCACAGAATGCCATCCCAGCAATTGTTGTTTCCCGCCAGCACACGGACGGATCTACCCACATGCCTAGTCAATTTATTCACACAGGCCAGACGATTACGGGCCAAATCAGGCGTATCCAGCCCCACCACCGGCAGACAATCATACAGTAGTACATTTTGAGCAATTTTTTCACTTATATTGTCAAACAATGCTTTAACAACAAGCCTTTCATCGGCCATATCGACCGTAGTATTATTTCGGCATTCATTTTCGATGTGAGGTAAAATAATCGTAATTTTGGGTCCATATAGGATATCTTCAGATGTTTGCGCCCAACTCAAATCCACAGCGATTTTTTTTGTACCTTCATCCTTCGTGTTTGGTAATTCTATCCTGGATTTATCCAGCAAGAACTCATAGCCATGTCTGAGATTAGATATCCGGATATTATCAACCAAAGAACCTTTGTGAAAAGTTGCCTGGGCGGAGACGGAAACGTGCGTCATTTCCGTGGAAAAAAGCTTCATTCCACGTTTTATCGCCGCCAGCAAAAAACACGTCTTACCGCTGCCTGCCCCGCCCACGACAATATAAAGATGATGATCATTTTCATCATAGAGCGAACAGGCATGCATGCTATAAATAGCATGTTTCTTTTCCAAAATCATAAGAACATAACGAAAAAACAGGCCTTCATTGCCAAAAAGCGTATAACGTAAATCAGAAGCTTTTTCCGTCGCCTTCAGAATCGGACCTGACAAGGAAATATATTCATCCGTAACCGAAATATCGAGATCAACGTATCCGCAATTCTTATCTGTTATGGTAATGCATGCATCATAGGCGTCATCGAAATCAATTTCCTGCACTTTATGAAAATCCGTAAGCAACGATTCATAGTTTACGGAAAAAAACAAATCGGACAGCAGCGCCCGGTCGCTGGCATTAACGCTGAATTTCGCCTGCAAAACTTTTAAGCCCGTTTCTATCACCTTATAAATCCTGACAACATCAATCATTTCACCAACGTGCAAATATCCAATAACTCAGAAATATTCGCCAAATGATCCAGCTTTAGCACCATAGAGATAATTTTATGGGCCTTATCATCCGAACAAACGCCGGAAAAACGAGTACATTCGTAAAATTTTTCCACCGTGTCATCCATGCTCATACGTTTTGGACTGAGAATTTCGCGAATGGTGTACATCTTTCGTAGTTCACGGCCGTCCCGCGTTTTCACCACGAGCACATGCGGCTTGTCAACATGGGGAGGGAAATCATCTTCAATGCGTTTAACTTTGGGAATATCGGCCAGTTCCGTGAGGATTTTTATCTGTTGGGCAAATTCGGCCACTTCAGTGTCTTTTAGCACCTGTTCGTTCGTAAATTCCGCCAAGCCCGCCTTGCCGCGCAATAGACCAACGGCAACACCGTATGCGTTGCAAAACTGGGCGTTAACCTGAGGATTATTGCCCATTTTGAATGGTCCGCCCGTCAGATTTTCACCGTCAGGACCGCCATGGCTGTAAATAGCAACTTCCTGGATGTCCTCTCGTTTAAAGCGATGTTCCTTCGCCAGGTCCAAAGCCGCTTGTGTTAAAGGATGAGCCAAACCACAACTGGTGAACCGCTTGATGGTGTTACGTTCGATTTCAAAATAATCACGTTTCTTCATCACATCTTCGGGCTTGGGCGGTTCAGCATTGATATAAACCCTGAAAACTCCGGCCTCGCCTTCAAAACACGCTTCCGGACCGGTAATACCGTTACCTGCAAGACAGGCCGCCCAAAAAGCATTTCTAGCCGCAAACGCAGGTTGAAGTCTTTTGGTCAAAGTTTTCTCAAACAATGCCTGACGATTGCCACTGGCTTGAGCATAATTGATGCCCGCGGCGTTGACCGCTTGTTCAATGGATTGCTTGAGTAAACGAGAGGCGGCCCAGGCAGCGCCAAAACCGCCGATAACGCTGGTGGGGAGAAAACCCCGCCCCTGAACGCCTTGGCGACGATGGTTATAGGGGATGCCAATGCGAGCGGCCGTCTCGATACCTAAAACCATTGCAGCCAGCACGTCCTTACCGCTGACCCCGGCAATCTGACCGGCCGCCAGCACCACCGGCAAAACAACGCTGGATATATGCAAGGCCGAAGGATCATGAAGATCATCATAATCCAGGGCATGCGCCATAGCGGAATTCGTAAAAACAGCGTCCGGCCCGGGAAACTTTGTCCCGTAAACCAAAACAGAGGCTTCACCGCGGCCGCCCCACTGGTTCATCAAATCATGAACCTGACTAATACCTGGTGCATTCCACGCGGCAATTGAAACGCCGATTGTGTCAAGAACTAACTTCTTGCAGGCATCCAACGCAGCCGGCGTCACCGCATCTGACGGCGTATTAATCGCATATTCCGCCAATATTCGATTCAGAGACATTGAGGTTGTTTCCTTTTGTTTTTCCCTTAAAAACTACTTGGACTATTTCAATTTATTAATCGCCGTTGACAATCACAACTCCATTTTGCGTTCTTATCACCCCCATTTTGCGCAAAACAGACTGCGGAAACATCGTTTCACTATAACGCAATGTAATCCTGATTAGGAGTATCTTCAAAAGTATGGTGAAATTTACAATCACGATTATGCCCCGATTAACAACAAAATTTTCAAAAAGCCCAAAACCGCAAAAACACAAGCTACCGCCAATAAAAAACCGATGGTATCCGTACGATCCCATTTTTCAAATTCCCAATTGGATCGAGGAAACACCTTTCGGTGGTTAAACCGATCCGGTTGGGCATAGGATAATTGCAGTTCCCGCGCATCCTCGGCGTGATTCTCTTTAACCGGAGTCAACATCTTTACGAAGAAACGATCCAGGGAGTTTTTATCCAACGGTCTGGTGAAAAATGACACGATAATCATCACCAGAAACGGCAATGTCGCACGAATCAGGATACGGATGGTTTCGTTCATGGCGTAGGTATTGGCGGACAAATCCAGACCCAGGCAATCCAACGCCACCAGTTCCAGGTTCAACATACCGGACCCCGCCTTGGAGCCATCATATCGATCCTTGATGCCAAGAGTCCAGAAAATGGATTTCGCGGGAACCGGTTCGTTCTTTGTAAACTCTTCACCCACAATTAATGGCGCCGGTTGGGGCATAGCGGCTTGCTCTTGCGCAGACAACTTCTCCCAAACTTCGATCTCGGCGTTTCGAGCTTCGACGTCCATTTCATGAGCGCGATAGATTTGCACAATATGACGAGTGTGGGTGGTTTTAAGCAGATACTCGTTGGTTTTCAGAGAAGGAACCAAAATCGGCAACAATAAAGGCAACAGGAAAAAGCATATTGCCGCCGTCGTCATCGACGCCCAGGCGCCGCGGCGGTTGGCCCGTCGCCATTTCATACCCAGCCACCAGGTCGCCGCAACAATGACGTTGATTTCCAGCATAAGTTTCAATTGCTGCCAGATATTGTCAAATAGCGTGGCGACCAGGGCCCCGACCACCACCACGAGAACGCCGAGAAACCGACCGACATAAATATAGTGTTTTTCGGAAAACCTTGGTAAAAGCGGCCGATAAACATTGCGGGTTAATAGCGCTGAACCGCTAAGCATCATCATATCCGCGGTGGACATCAGCGCCGCCATTAGACACGCGATCATCAATCCAACCAGGCCGAAGCCCACCGGCTGGAGCAGTTCGCGGGTGGCATAGCCCCACATCAAATCGGAATCGTGGATTTTATCGTGAAAAACGGTCAGGGCGCATAATGCGAAAAAACCCCATAGCACGGCACAAAAACGTTTGATGTAGGAACCCCAGGTAGCTCCAAAGCGACAGACAAACTCATTTTTGGCCGCCGCCGTCGACGTTAAAAAATGTGCCTGCGCCGGTGTATTGCAAACCGTCATCAGCGAAAGAGCCACGACATAAAACCAGGTAAAATCCATCAGGGCAGGTGAACCAAGAATATGGAAAAACGATTCCGGCAAGCGCACATGCACCGTCCGAAGAGCGTTCATAACCCCCTCACCGCCATAAACCATATTAATCTTCGCCCAGCAGAACGGAAAGAGAATTAACGACATACAGATAATGCACATCCCCTGCAAGGCGTCGGACAAGGCCGCCGCCTCCAGGCCGCCGGCCACGCCATATATTATCACAACAATGGCGATGATCCAAATAAGCCAGTCCTTATCGATATAAGAAAATACCATACGGGGATTATTCCGCTCGAGCCGGTTGAAGCGTTTCTTTTCCGGTTCAGTCAGGGAATGGTAATCCCTGGTCCGAAGTTCCTGGAGTTCCTGGGCCTGGCGGTATTCGATCTTTTCGGCATCGGACAACTGCTCATAGGATTCTTTGGGTGTCAGGGCCAGGATGGTCTTCGACGCGGCGTGAAATCCCACCGATAAATGGGTCATCAGAACCGTCGCCGCCACCAGGGTATATAAACCCGCGATGGCCTGGGAACCGTAACGTTCCCTCAAATAATCAGCCATAGTCAGCACCCGCACCCGGCGCATCCAGGGAGCAATGAGCCAGTAAATGGGCGTGACAAAGAGAAATGTCAATGAACTCCATATCCCCGCCGTGCCGTTGGTGAAGGTGGTGGTTGCAACACCCACGGGACTTTCCACATTGGTGCCCGAACCAAAGGCAGTAAACGTCTGGATGAATTTACCGAAACGCCGCCCGGCGAGAAAATAATCTTCCTGGTTCTTGATACGACGGGATGACCAGATGCCGATACCGATGATGATCGCAAAATAAGTGATGATAACGACGAAATCCGTTGTGGTCAGACCAAAGTGCATTATTAAAGCTCCAGGATAGCTATTCGCTTAGTCCATGTGAAAAACTTCTAACAACTCGACTTCGATCGGCGCATGATCGGGATGGCATTCCATGATGTCGGCCATATAATCCCACCATTTACGAATGGCCGGATGATGCGGCAAATCCGCAGTTGTGTTGTCACCAGTCAGTTTTTGCACGGCAAATAACGTCAAGGTTTTCTTATCCAGAAAGATGGAGTAATCGCTAATCCCGGCCTTTTGCAGAGCGGCTTGCACCTCCGGCCAAACCTTATCATGCCTGATCTTGTATTCGGCTTCAAAACCTTTTTTCAGTTTCATGGTAAACGCTTTGCGTTTCATGGCGACAAGCATCCTTTATCAAAATCGTAAGATTAGCTCTGTCAATATTTACCGTAGGTTGCGGCGACTTCCTGCATGGCGATGATATTGGCGTCGGGTGTATCGCGCGGTGTCTGATCGGCGGACGACAATACGAATCCTCCGCCTTCGCCCGCATCATCGATCGCTCGTTTACAGGCTTCTTTCACTCGTTCAACCGTTCCATAAAGCAAAACATCGGTAGTATGCAAATTCCCTTTAAACGCTAGTTTTTTCCCGTATTTCTGCTTGAGTTCCCGCAAATCACAATCCCCCATCGGCGCCGTCTCCAAAGGTTCAATACTGTCAAGATCTGTTTCCTGCGCAGAGATTTCCACCAGCTTCTTTTCCGGCCCGCAACAATGAATATGCGACACAACGCCCGCCGCCGCCGTCATCGCCGTTGCTTTTTTCAGCCATTCCAAAGACAATTTTCGAAATACCGGCTCGGAATTAAAAATCATCAGGCCGCTGTTGGCAATCATCACCACGTCCGGCTTCCAGGACAAAATTTCCCGCAAATCTTCCAACATCGCCTCCCCTGCCTGTCGCATTTCCTCAGCAAACTTCTCCGGTTCATCATAATAGCGATAAGTGCTTTCCGGCCGATGATCGATGCAAGGCAGCCGCACCATCGGCATAATCACACCCCGCTCACCCACATAATTCCGGGCATTATTGAAATATTCCCGGCCAACCTTGGTATAATTTGGCCTCACCACCTCGCGCAGCGAAGTCGTGTCCAGGTCTAACGAATTAGCCTCGACACGAGCGCTTGGCGGCGCATATTCGTATATTCGTGCAAAAGGAGACCACTGAATGCCATTGTCGGTCTCAAGGAATTCTCGGATAATCATTTTCTCATCGCTGCGATATAAAACGGCGATTTTGTACTGCTCCGTCATGGGGATGGCCAGGGGGAAAAAAGCGTCTGTGCCATAATAGAGGTGCGAGTCCATCCGCGCCTTCCAGATTGGCGGATCCTGATACACAAGCACGTCCCACGCCGCCCGGCCCGTTAACCGCACAGGAACCATTTCATACAAGTCCGGACATGCAGGAACATGGTCGGGTTCTTTCCTGCGTAAAGTCGTCAGGATACGTTCTCGAGGTGTCATGAATGATCCTTTAAACAACGATAAAACATCGCAACTTTATATGGCACAACAATGTAAATATTATACGTTAAACCATACCCGTCATTATCGGTGGTTTAAATCACGAATCGTCGTAAATACCGTAAATACCGAATCGGCATTATACACCACGTCTATCAAAACACGTCGGGCATTCGTCAGCAAGAAGAAAACACCTTTTCTGCGCAAAATGGAGGGGGTAAAAACGCAATTTGGTGTTGTTCTATCCTTAGCAGGCTTTATAATTCGGGTTTGCCCGATGATAGGGTATAGGCGCCAAAACCAGAGGATAAGAATTTATGAATACCAATAACTTTGATTCGATCAAACCTGACACCCATTCACGTCTGCGCGGTAAGGAAATCCCTTCGCTGGAAGAAGGCCGTAAAGCGTTTGCCGCCGTTGCCTTTGAAGGCATTCCCAAGGCAAGGAAAGTCCACTTGGCCTGGATGGTAATGCTGATCAAACAGGGCATTGTTCCCAAGACGGATGGGATCAAGATTCTTAACGCGATTAAAAATACCGATATTGAGGAAATGATCGCCGGTTATGATCCCAATTTTTACAAGTGGCGCGTGCAATATGAACGTTATCTCATGGAAAAAGCCGGGGCTATGGCCAGTTGCATCAATATCGCGCGAACCCTGCCGCCGCCGATTTATCGTATGCGGCTGCGAGAAGCGATTATTCCGTTAATTGACGCCACCCTGGCGTTTCGCGCTACCCTGCTGGAAAAAGCCAAGGACTACCGCGAATTCGTCATGCCCGGATACACCCACAACCAGCACGCCCAACCGATGACCTTTGGCCACTATTTGCTGGGTTTGTATGAGCCTATTCATCGGGCCGCCTGTCAGGTGGAACAGGCTTATGATCTCACCAACTTATGTGATCTGGGTTGTGGCGCCTTGGCGGGCACCAGTTTCAATATCGATCGAGAACTGCCGACCCGTTTGCTGGGTTTTCGCGGCGTACTCGAACACACCAACGATTGTGTCGCCGCCACCGATCAGGCTACTAATGTTCTGGCCGCTATGATTAACATGGCCATTCCCATGAGCCGGGTAGCCAATGAAATGCATACCTGGTCGATGTTCGAATTCAATATGATCGAGCTCTCGGACGCCATCTGCGAGGCATCCAGCATGATGCCGCAGAAAAAAAGCCCGGTGGTATTTGAAGATATTCGCTCCACCCTTGGTAAACTATTGGGAAGTTATGCAGAAACCGTTTGTCGGCTGCAAAATATCATGTACGGCGACACCGTGGAAATATTTGAAACCACGGAAAATATCCCATCGGTTATCGAACAGGTTATCAAGGCCGTCAAGACGTTTGACAAGCTGTTAAATAACATGACCGTTAAAAAAGACATCATGTTGAATTTCGCCCAGCGGGGATTTTCCACCGCCACGGAACTGGCCGCTATTCTCTTCCGTGAAGCCAATATTCCGTTGCGCGTCGCCCACGCCATCGTCGGCAAAGTGGTGCGGGAGGCGTGGCTCGACGGCAAACTGGCTTCGGATATCACCTGTGAGGGTATCGATAAGGCGGCGGTTGAGATTATCGGCAAGCCGTTAAATCTTTCCGCGGACAAACTTACTGCGGCTTTGGACGCCGTAAAATTCGTCGAAGCCCATAAATCACAGGGCGGCGTCGCTCCGAAAGAAGTCTCCCGGATGGTTATCCATCGCAAGGAAATCCTCGAAGAAGCACAGCAACGTCATGCAGCGCGTATACAAAACCTGCAACAGGCGGACAAGGCTTTAATGAAAGCAGTGGATGTACTCCTTCAAGGATAACACATTGCTTCCTTGCTTTTGAATGTCAAAGCAAGTTCCAATTTGAGCAACGGCATGAAAAATCGTTTCGTTGACACCCTCCTGCGTAATCCCACGGATCGGGTTCCGATTTTCGAGCATGTAATCGATCAGCGTTTTGTTAAACACGCCATCGGCTTGGATGAGCGTAGCCTGAATCTGACGGGTGAGCCTTATGCTCGTTTGGCGCAATATATGCACATGGACGTCATGACGCTGGGGTATCGTCCCCGCGTGGAAGGAACCAGCACGCGCGAAGCATTTGCGGCGATGCGACTGGCCGATCACGGGGAATTTCTCCGGCAGGTGGATAACTGTCTGCAACAACAGGAGAAAACGGGGCTGGGTGTGAATGTATACGTTCACGGCCCCTTCGATAATACGTATTTGTCTATGGGTTATGAAACATTCTTCCTGAATCTGGCCGATGACCCCGCCTTTATCGAAGATATGATGGACGTTTACACCGAAGACGCCGTTATCATGGTAAAGGAATTGATCGACCGAGGCGTCACCACCATTGAGATGGTGGATGATATTGCCTACGGCAAAGGATTGTTCATTCAGCCGGATTTGTTCCGCTCCTTATGGGTCAAGCGAATGAAGCGTATCCTCGAACAGATCCACGCTTCCGGCACCCCCGTATTTTTCCACAGTGACGGCGATGTGACGCACTTTATCGACATGGTATTGGATATGGGGTTTCTGGCTCTTAATCCTCTCGAACCGCAATGCAACGACATCGCCGCCTTGAAACGTCAATACGGCGCGGACATCACCCTCATGGGCAACCTGGACATCGGCGGCGTTCTGGCCAACGGAACACCCGATCAGGTTCGCCTTGACACCCGCAAACTCCTGGAGATCATGATGCCCGGCTATGGTTATGTCGCCATGTCATCAAATTCCCTGGCCAACTGCGTCGTGCCGGAAAACTATATGGCCATGGTGGAAACGGTGCTGGAATTCGGCCTTTACTAAGCGTGGAACATGAATTCCAACGTCAAACCCTCCGCAATTTTGCCCTCAGCCAAGTGATGATTTTCGGACTGGAGAAAACGATTTTGCCGGAATCCAGGAACCGACGTTTTGATAGACCGGGCAAGGCGGGCCGGCGCCCAATCCTTAAGTCAAAAGTGTTGCAAATCTGTTGCAGTAGTGATTTTTCGAAGGCAACAAAAATGCTGCCGCTCGCAAGAGATTGACAGCATTATAGTTACGCACTACACCACCTAGGAATCGAACCTAGAACCCACGGATTAAGAGTCCGTTGCTCTGCCAATTGAGCTAGTGGTGCGTCGTGTTATATCTTCTTTAATAGCAAGATATTACAAATTTTACTTTCTTTACGGAACGCCATTATAAGCCTGTTGCAAGGAATTTGCAATGAAATCGAGCGTGCGTTCGCTCGTTTTCCGCGCCCGGTCCAGCAGGTCCGCCGAGGTCGCCAGATAGAATTCATGGGTCGTGGAAAAGCTGGCGTGACC
>JAFGBA010000306.1 GCA_016933395.1 Sedimentisphaerales bacterium
AGTTTGATGCCGCGGACGCCGCGGGCGGTGCGTCCCATGGGGCGCACTTGTTTTTCATGGAAGCGAATGGCCATGCCGTCGCGGGTGCCGAGGATGATATCATCCTCGCCGTTGGTAAGCCGGGCGCCGATAACATCATCGCCGGGATCAAGGCTGATGGCGTTGATGCCGTTTTTGCGGATGTTGCTGTAGGCGCTGAGGGGCGTTTTTTTGATGTGGCCGCGCTGGGTGGCCATCACAAGCATGCGTTCATCAAAATCGCGGACGGATACGATTTCCGCGATTTTTTCATCTTTATTCAGTTGCAGCAGATTGACGATGCTGCGTCCTTTACTTTGGCGAGACAGCGAGGGGATGTCATACACCCGCTGCCAGTAACACCTGCCGCGATTGGTGAAGCACAGCAGGTAATCGTGGGTGCCGGCGGTGAAAAGGTGTTCGATGAAGTCGCCTTCCTTGGTGTCGCTGCCGATGATGCCGCGTCCGCCGCGTCCCTGGCGGCGATAAGTGTCCAGCGGCATACGCTTGATATAGCCTTCGTGGCTGATGGTAACGACGACCTCTTCGTCTTCGACGAGATCTTCGAGATTGAATTCGGTGACTTCACCGGTGATTTCGGTCAGGCGGGGCCGGCCGTACTTTTCCTTCATCTCATAGATGTCTTCACGGATGATATCGAGGACGAGGTCTTCACGGGCGAGAATGGATTCGTATCCGGCGATTTCTTCGGAAAGGGCGGCGAATTCTTTGGCGAGCTTTTCGATTTCCAGGCCGGTAAGGCGTTGTAACTGCATCGTGAGGATGGCGTCGGCCTGCGGGCCGGTAAGGAATTGATCGACAGTGCTTTTTTCGTGGACAAACGCCGCCGGCAGCAGTTTTTTCAGGGTGGCGTGCTCCATGAGGCGTAGAGGTTTATTCATCAACGCCAGTTTGGCGGCGGGAACATCGGGTGATTTTTTAATCAGTTCGATGATGGCGTCGATGTCGCTCTGGGCCAGCAGCAAACCTTCGACAATATGGGCGCGGCGACGGGCTTTACGGAGTAAGAAGCGAGTGCGGCGCCGGATAACATCTTTGCGGTGATCAATATAAAGTTGAAGCAATTGACGAATATTGAGTGTTTGGGGCTGGTTACGCACCAGGGCGATGTTAATGATGCTGAAGGTCGATTGCAGGGGGGTATGACGATAGAGCTGATTGATAACAACATTTTCGTCGGCGTCGCGTTTCAGTTCGATGACCACGCGCATGCCTTTGCGGTCCGACTCATCGCGGACGTCGGCGATGCCGGTGATGGTGTCGTTATTGACGCAATCAGCGATTTTGGTGACAATTTGGGCCTTGACGGTTTGGTAGGGAATTTCGTCAATAATAATAAGCGTTTTGCCGGTTTTGGTCTGTTCGGTATGGTGTTTGGCACGGACGGTAATGGTGCCGCGGCCGGTGGTGTAGCCTTCGATAATGCCCTTGCGGCCGCAAATAACGCCGCCGGTGGGGAAATCCGGGCCGGGGATAATCTCCAGTAGTTCCTTGAAACCGCAATCGGGTGTATCAATGATTTTAATAAGGGCGTCGCATACTTCGGAAGGATTGTGTGGGGGCATACTGGTGGCCATGCCGACGGCGATGCCCGTGGCTCCATTGACCAGCAAATTAGGAAATTTGGCCGGCAGGACCGTCGGTTCGGTCATGGTCTCGTCGTAGTTTGGAGTCGTATCGACGGTTTCTTTTTCCAGGTCGATAAGCATATCGGCCGCGGCGGCGGTCATGCGGGCTTCGGTATAACGCATGGCGGCAGGGGGGTCGCCGTCGATGCTGCCGAAGTTGCCCTGCGGATCGACCAGGCAGGTGCGCATGTTCCAGCTTTGTCCCATCCGCACCATCGTTGGATAGACCACCGCTTCGCCGTGGGGATGGTAATTACCGCTGGTGTCGCCGGCGATTTTGGCGCATTTACGGTGCTTGCTGCGCGGCCCGAGGTTTAGGTCGTTCATGGCCACGAGGATGCGTCGCTGGCTGGGTTTGAGACCGTCGCGTACGTCGGGCAACGCTCGGCTGATGATGACGCTCATGGCGTAATTGAGGTAAGAATCCTTGAGTTCATCAATAATGGACTGGTCTTTAATACGCTGCGTTTGGTCGGCCGGGGCCGGGGTGTTATTCTCGGATTCGGGCACGTTTTTAACCTCTTTTGAGCAAAGGGTTTATAAAGGCAATTTTAAGCATTTCCTAAACCGAAATATTGTACCGCCAGGCGATTATGGGAGCAATAATTCTTTTGGCCGGGAAAAGAAGCCAAAGGTATAATTTTCAAGGCAAGAATAATAATGTGGGGGCATACTGAAAGGTGTAGAGATGATAGGTTTTACATTGCATAGGCAATCGTTGTTCATTGTTTTTTTGATAGTTTTTATAGGGGGATTGGTAGACGCAAACGTACAGCGGCGGACGCCGATTGTGGAGGCGTTCGAGAAGAACAAGGACACCGTAGTGAGCATCCTGGGCAAGCGCGATATTTCCACGCGGGATGAGATGTATAACTGGATACTGGAGGATTTTCCGTTTTTCCAGCAGCGGAACCTGCGGCCGTCTTTGGGCAGCGGATTCATCATTCATCCCCGCGGCTATATCGTCACCAACGCCCACGTAATCAAAAACGCCACTGACATCACCGTCATCCTCGCTGACGCCAAGGAATATAAAGGTAAGGTGGTGGCGATGGACGAAGGGATAGACCTGGCGCTGGTGAAGATTGATGCGCCCGGTTCGCTGCCCACGGTGACGCTGGGCGACAGCGATGACCTGCTTATCGGCGAGACGGTGCTGGCGATCGGCAATCCGTTCGGCTATTCGCAAACACTAACGGATGGAATCATTAGCGCGATTCATCGCAAGGTACTGCTCGATGAACGGCAGGGTCCCCTGGATTTGATTCAAATTTCCGCTCCGATTAATCCCGGCAACAGCGGCGGGCCGCTGCTCAATATCAACGGCGAGGTGATCGGCATCAACAATGCCATCCGCAAGGCGGCCGAGGGAATCGGCTTCTCTATACCTATCAATCGTCTGCGGGAATCAGCGGGAAGAATGGTCAACGTAGAGCGGCTTTATCGACTGAATTTCGGGGCGGATGTAATCGATGCCTGGACGGAGCCGGCAAATGCATCGGATCAAAAACCGGACGATTCCTCATCCTCTCGGCAATCGCGCGGGGCGCTGGTGCGATACGTTCGGTCGGAAAGTCCGGCGGCGGAGGCGGGTTTTCAGGTGGGCGACGTGGTGACGGCGATAGATACAACGGCCGTGCTGTCTGCGTTGGAATTTCAACTGGAATTGCTCGAACACAATCCGGGTGAGCGCATTACCTTTACGGTTTTACGGGACGGAAAACCAGCGACCCCCATAAGCCTGGAAGTGACGTTGGCCCAGCGAGAGCGGCCGGATGCAAAAACGCTATCGCAACAACGCCTGGGTCTGGAGGTGCAGGCGATTACAACCGAGCTTAAACGCCAGTATGGCAACCTGCCCGGCGATATCGGCAGCGTGGTGGTTATGTCGGTGGAGAAATACTCCCCGGCCTATAATGCCGGGATCAAGCCCGGTGATGTGATTGTTGCCGTAAATGCTGAGGCGATTCGTAACATGGACGATTTGGGACTGGCCCTGGAGCCGGTAGGGGCGGGTGATTTGATGCAGATGACGGTCCATCGCGCGGAACGACTGGGGCCGATTATGCAGTATTACATCCAGGAATTTACCCTGCGCACCCGGCCGGAAGAAAATAACGAAGATGGCAAAATCAAGCTTTGAGGAGTTTGGGCCGAAAAACGCCACAGAATTGACCGATTTTTATAAATATTCGCCAAAATATGTTCAATCTTGATATGTTGGCAAACTATTTGGCGCTGCGGTGGCGAGTGTGGGGCGTTGTAAATCCTTTTCTGAAAGAATGGGTTTGTTGACAGGCCAATCGATATTGATGGTGGGATCGTTATAGATGATTCCGTAATCATCCTCTGGTCCGGCGTAGAAATCAGTGCATTTGTAATAAACGTCGGCCACGTCGCTTAGCACGCAAAAACCGTGGGCGAAACCGGGTGGGATATAAAGCTGGCGATGATTTTCATCATTGAGGATTTCACCGACCCAACGGCCAAACGTCGGCGAACCCCGGCGGATATCGACGGCGACGTCGAAAATTTCACCCCGAATGACACTGACGAGTTTACCTTGAGGGTGTTTGAGTTGGTAGTGCAGACCGCGCAGAATCCCTCGACCCGAGCGGGAGTGATTATCTTGTACGAAGGTGACGCTCAGACCCAGTTCGGCGTATTGCCGCTGATGCCAGGTTTGCTGCAAAAACCCGCGGGCGTCGCCAAAAACAGGCGGCTCAAA
>JAFGBA010000307.1 GCA_016933395.1 Sedimentisphaerales bacterium
AGAACAAGTTTCACGTTGCAAGGATATTTAATGTGATGGGTTGACGGATGAAGCGGATCGGATTATTGTTTGGTTTTTGATTTTGAGGAAAAGAAGCATGGATTTATTCGATCTGACGGGCAAACGGGCGCTGATTACAGGGTCGAGCAGGGGGATTGGCTATACGATTGCCGAAGGTCTGGCGTCGGCGGGGGCGGAAATTATCCTTAACAGCCGCCATCAGGGCCAACTCGACGCCGCCGTCGAGAAATTAAGAGCCACCGGGGCGACCGTCGCCGGCCGGTGCTTCGACGTCGCCGAGGAAAAAGCCGTGCCCGCCGCCATCGCCGAGATTGAAGAAGCCATCGGCCCCATCGACATCCTGGTCAACAACGCCGGGATCAACCTCCGCGCTCCGCTGGCCGAATATCCGCTGGAAAACTGGCACACGCTCATGAGCGTCAACCTCACCGGCGTTTTCGTGGTGACCCAGGCGGTGGTCCGCTACATGATTCCGCGCCGGTGCGGCAAGATCATCAACATCTGCTCGGCCAACAGCGAGGTCGCCCGCCCGATCATCGGCCCGTACTCCGCCAGCAAGGGGGCCGTCAAGATGCTCACCAAGGCGATGGCGGTGGAATGGGCCCAATACAACATTCAGGCCAACGGCCTGGGGCCGGGATACTTCCTGACGGAACTGACCAAGCCCATCGCCGCCAATCCTGAATTTGACCAGGCGATTCGCGGCCGGACGCCGGCCGGGAAGTGGGGCGATGTCGAAGACCTCAAAGGACCGGCCATCTTTCTGGCCTCCGCGGCGTCGGATTTTGTTAACGGGCATATTTTGTTTGTCGATGGTGGGTTTTTAGCCAGCGCGTAGATTTGATTAATCTGCCAAAAAATATACGAATAAACCCAAGGACAACAAGAAACAAAAAGCTTTGTGTCATAATGGACACAGCTTGTTTGAGATGCGCCTGGGCATTTGTATAAATGACGCAGTTCGTCAACAGGATCAGCACCCGTTGACGAACTGCGTTACCAAATCAAATTCAAAACTCGAAAACCACGGGCGGAATGAAACATGTCATTCCGCGTATATGGATTCGCTTAATCAACCGGATCCAGCCAGCGCGACGCCAGTTCCAGAAGATCTATCAAGTCCACGTGATGATCCTGGTTCGAATCGGCCAGATCGCACCAGAAGTTTTCTTCATCGCAATCATCCCTGAGCCAATTGGCCGCCAGGAAGGTGAAATGCTCAAGATTGAACACCGGGGGTTCGAAGGCGCCGGCCGGCAGCGTGCCGCGCGGATTCACCAGCGTTTCGCCGGGCATGATATAGACGTTGTCCACCCAGGCGCTGTATTCATTGGAATCGTTTCCGCAATACGCGAAGAAACGGTCCAGTGTGTTGGTTGTGGACGTTCGGTATGAAAACAGGTTGTAACTGCCCGACGAAAGCCTGTTTGCCTCGGTCGCCGGCGCCCCGGCCGTCTGATGCATGTACAGTTTAACCTTCTTGGTGGAATGGTTGACCACCATCCAGAGGTTATACCACGCCACACCCGGGCCTGTACTAAGGGTCGCTACGGCCCTGGACGCGCTGCCGTCTCTCGCGTACATCACGCCGTTTGTAAAGCCGATCTGGGGGCGAAAATGCGACCATGAGTAGGGGGAATTCACATCCGTCAGTCCGATTGAATGGTTCGTAGAAGAACTACCGACGCGAAATTGCAGAAAAACGGTTTTGGTCTGGCCATTGGGGATGGTGGTTCCTGACGGCAGGATGCCATAATAGCCCGTGCCCGTCGTTCCGCCCTTTTGCTGCAGGACGATCACCTGGTTATCCGGATTGTTATACTCTTCTTCGATTCGGGCGTAATTCGTATCACCGACGTTGTCCCATATCGTCGTAACGCTGCCCACCGAGCCGGTGTCGTAGCTTTCAAAGGTGTCAATCCTGCCGGTCGGTTCGACCGTGAACGACCAGGTCGGCCCGGTGATTTGACTGCAACTGTTTTTGGCCACGACTTTCCAGTAGTAGGTCTGGCCGTTGGTCAGCGTGCTCGGAGTGTAATAGTAAAGAGGCGTATCCTGGATCACAAGGCTCATGGAGCCGGGACTTGTACCCAGATACACATCAAATAGGGGCATCAAGCTGCTGAACACCGTCGTGCGGGTGACGGCTTCCCAGTTCGGACAGCCTGAACTGTCGGAACATACGTTGGAGCGGACACAATTGCCATCTTGCACAAAATCTTCATTACCACTGACGAGGATGCCTTCCGTGGTCCAGTTAGAAGAATTGAAAACGCCGGAGCCGGAATTACCATGATAAGCATCCAGGTTGGCTTCAAAGTATACTGAAGGTGAATTATCTCTCACCCTGGCGTTACCGGCGTATTTGCGCGGCAGGCCGCACGGATGACCGATCAAGGTAAGCGATTGCGTGTTGCCAATCTTGCCGCTGCGCCGAATTGGCCGAGGGGTATGCCCCACGACCGGCCGGTCCAACTGGACCAAAGCCCAATCGGAATCCTGACCTTGGGCGAGAACTTGCCGGCCGAAATAAACATCTTCTTTGGGGATTTGCAGCAACGGTGTTGAAGCGTCCAGCATCACGTATCCAAACACAAACGCCGTGGTAAAGATAACTTTATTGTCCACGCAGTGTCCGGCCGTCATGACAATATCCGGCGCTACTAACGTGCCGGAACAATAGGCATTAAGAGGTTGATTGACGTAGGGTTCGCCGGAACAAGCAGGCAGACCCCAGCCGGATTGAATAGAATCACCCAGAGTCCAACTATCGTCGAGTTGGTAGTAATCCCCCATATCGACCAGACCTCCCATTAGGCCGCAAGTGGCGCCGCCGACACCTAGTAACGTTTCATTTGTAACCTGATATTCATCCAGGCGATCATCCGTTCCATAAATCACCGCACCATAAGGACCCGGAGGCGCAGCGCCATCCCAACATAGCGTGACATCGGCGGGAACTCCGGTCTGTGTATTTTCCGGCGATGGCGTGTGCGGAGTGACGGGAACCGGGCAGGTCGGGATAATCTTCATGGTGTAATCACCGGTCCACCCGCCATAGCCGGAGATGCGGATGTGATAACTTGTACTTTGAGTCAAACTTATAGTCAGTTCAGACCAATAAACGCCGGGGCTGACATCGTCGTTACAGGCGAGTTGTCCACCCGAACATGAGGAAAAGACCGCCAGTGAAGTATCATAGGGACTGCCTTCCAGAGTGATTATGTAGGATCCCGTATACGGAGCCACAAACCGGTACCAGACATCCGCATAATCCCCGTCCGTACAACTGGTAATGTCTGTTCCCGTGGAAAACATGGTCGAACCGGTGTATGTGGACCAAGCAAAAGCCTCCCACGCGTTGGTACAAAGATCGTTACCCGGTATTTCCTTATTCACAGTTAAGGTGTAATTACCTGAATCCTGCTCCCATCCGGCGATGCGTATCTTGTAGTTTATACCGGAAGTCAGTGTCGCCACCAGATTGGCTTGATAACCGCCGCAAAGATCGACGTTGTCTTCGTTACAGGCCACTTCCGTTCCGCCGCAGCCGTCATAGACCGACAATGTGGTGTCAAAGCTGCTGCCGCAGGTGCTGATTCTATAAGGGCCGGTTTCTGAAGGAGTAAAGCTATACCAGACATCCTTATAGTCGTTAGTGGAGCAACTACAGGTATTGTTTCCGCCGGCCGCCGTTGTCGATCCGGTTTTGGTTTGGCCTTCCGAAATGGTGGTTGCATTGTTGCATTCATCATTGGCGGGATAAATGGGCATATCCGCAAAACTGTTGGCCACGATCAGATAATCCCACTTGCAATGCCCGCCTGACGCCAGGCGAATCCCGGTGTTCCAATTGCCGCCGTTATAAGCACCCTTGACATCGGCCGAATTGTTACTTGCGCCATAGTCGTAGTCAGATGAATTCGGATTGATCCACATCCGCAACTGATTACCATTGTAATCAATCGCACATATCAAATGATATGTTTGATTGACATTGGCGGAAATGCTTGAGAGCCAGTATCCGGGGTCGTCGCTTTGTCCGGAGTCAATACCGAATACCGATTCTCCACTAAGTTTTCCGAAGAAAAACCGCTCCGTGCCGAAATCATAGCCGCTGAGGCCGCACCACCACTGCTCTTCCAGTAAGGTGATTTTGACGCTGAAATAAACGCACCCAGCGCCTCGAAATGCCGCATTGTCCTGGTTTGAACCGTAATCGCGCAAAGCGCCGCTATTATTCGTGTGGAGTTCATGGCCGCTTACGGTGGGGCCGCCAAAGACGTTGCCCCAGGCGGATGTTCCATTGGTGTGGCTTTGGGTGAGATTGTTCCAATCCCAATAGGTTCCGCCGTTCAAACCGCTGATCCCGCCATCGGAGTAATCAAAATTTTCAATACCAATTACGTGAGCTGCGGCCGTCCCGGCCAACAGCATACCCAGCATAAAACCATATACCGTACATCTTTTCATAACAGAATCTCCAAAACTAAGGTGA
>JAFGBA010000308.1 GCA_016933395.1 Sedimentisphaerales bacterium
ACGCGGGCATCCTGCCCGCGATTTTTCCTGAGCGTCAATACCGTTCATAACGGTCATTTCCGCGGACAGGATGTTCGCGGCACGGGTGTCCATGTTGTCGGTTGAACTGTTTTCATACAGGTTCTAACGCTTTTTGTCAGGCGCTTTGCAGAGCAGCGTTTGAATCATCATCGGCGACAGGCTCGTTATCACTGCCGAAACGAACTGAAACCTTCTTGCTGACGCCCTGTTCCTGCATCGTGACGCCGTAAATGATATCAGCAATAGCCATCGTCCGGCGGGCATGCGTGATGATAATAAACTGCGAATCCCTGACGAAATCGCGCACCACCAGCGTAAACCGTTCGGTGTTGGCTTCGTCCAAGGCGGCGTCCACTTCGTCCAGCAGACAGAAAGGACTTGGCTTGCTTTTGAAAATCGCCATCAGCAAAGCCACGGCCGTCATGGTTTTTTCCCCGCCGGAAAGCAAACTGATGCTTTGCAACTGTTTGCCGGGCGGGCGAGCAATAATATCGATGCCGCACTCGAGGATGTTGTCGGGGTCTTCGAGCACTACTTCCGCCCGGCCGCCGCCGAAGAGTTTGCGGAATAGCTCCGAAAAATTCACCCGAATCGCCTCGAAATTCGCACGGAACAATTGTTCCGATTCCACATTGATTTTTTCAATCAGTTTTTCCAGGTCGCGCCGCGACTGTTCCAGGTCCTTTAGCTGACGGGTAAGGTATTCACTGCGCTTTTCAAGTTCTTCCTGCTCGGTAATGGCGTCAAGATTGATGTTGCCCAACCGATCGATCTTGCCGCGCAGATCGTCGATTTCCGCAGCTACGGCCTCAAAATCGATTTCCTGATGCTGGTAGTCCTGGTACGCTTCCGCCAGATCCAGGTTTAATTCCTCCTGCGTTCGCACCTGCAGGTTCTCTTCCCGGAGACGGTTTTCGTTGGCCTGCATCTGCGTTTGATGCACTTTTTCCGCCAGTTCCTCGCTGCGCCGGCGCTGCTGCCGGGCTACTTCGAGAAGTTGTTCTTTTTCCTGGAGAAGGGCGTCCGCCTCGGTGCGTTTGGTTTTTACCTGTTCCTGCAAATCCTGACGTTTGAGGAACAATTCCGCGATGGAGGTTTCAGCGTTGAGAATTGATCGTTCGCCGGCCGCATAATTTTCACGGGCGTGGGTCAGGTCCGTTTCCAGCGTTTTCAGCGTGTGCTCGCTCTGGCGCAGTTGCAGCTCCAGCGATGATCGCTTCTCCGCCAGCGCCAAACGCTGTTGTTGCGTCTGACCAACCTGCACTTTTATATCGGTTATTTCATCAAGCAATTCCTGATCGCGTTGCGTCGCCGCGTCAATATCCGCCTGTAATGCATCCACTCGTTGTTGGCGCAGCGTGTTGTCGTTTTGCAATTGGACCAGGTTCTGTTCGCTGGTTGCCTGATGCGCCAGGGCTTCTTCGATCTGCGTTTCCAGTGTGGCGATTTCGGAGGCGATCAACGGCTGTTCCTGTTTAAGTCGGCTGATGTTGCCGTCGATTTGCTCCAGCCGCGAACGGGTTTCCACTTCCTCAGTGCGGGTTTCGTAAATAACCGTACGCAAATCCTGAAGGTTTTTCTCCAGATGCGTCGCCTGGCTGGCGTATTGTTCGGCCTGGTGCTGCAGGTCCATAATGCGTTCATCGGCTTCCGTAATATCCTGCTCTAATTGCCGCAGTTCGCTCTTGCGCGAAATCAACCCGGTCTGTGCCGACGCGGGTCCGGCATGCACCGTGCCGTCTGATTCAACCAGTTCGCCGGACGTCGTTACGAATTGGTATCCCGCCGGAACCACCTGCTTTAAACGCAGCGCAGCATCCAGCGTATCAACCAGTACGGTTTTGCCCAAAAGATGCCACGCCAATCGTTCGCTGTCGGGGGCGACATGCACCACATCGATCAGCCGCGCCAACACTTCCGGATGTTGGCCGAAATCATAACCATCATGGAACGGCGGCAACTCATCAAGGCATATTACCCGAACACGTCCGGGCAATTCCTCCAGTCGATCATTTTCTTCCAGCAATGCCTGGCTGGTTGTCGCCACCAGGTGCTGTGAGGCGTTACTCAAGGCAATTTCAATGGTTTGGGCGTATTGCACGTCGGCGCGAATCAATTCGGCGACCATGCCTTTGATAAAGTAATAACTATCGGGATTCAGACGGCGCTGTTCGAGGATATGTTTAACGCCCGCATCGACTCCTTCCAGACGGCTCTCCATATCGGCGAGCAGCTCGCGCCGCGACAACAGGCCGCTGCGATGCTCTTTGGCGGCGGCCAGATTTTCCGAACACGCAAGTTTCTCCTCACCCACTTTGGCGAGCTGTTGACGACGATCATCCAACTGAACCTGTGACGCTTCCAGGTGATTTTGTATTTGCCGGCCTTTTTGCTCCAGTTGTGCTCGATCGGTCAGTAGTTTTTCCAAATCAGTTGATATTTGCCCCGAACGGGTGTTAAGCCGATCCTTCTGTCCCACCAGATTGTCACGCCGGAAGTTCAGCGATGAAATTTCATTATGCAGTTGCGCGGTGCGGCGGACGATATCCATCAGGCCGCTTTTTTCATCATCCAGTTGCGCGCGGCGTTCATTTAACATCAACGTATGTTGCTGTCGGGCGGCCTGACGCTCTTGCAGCAGTTCCTGCTGTTGCGTCAGGCGGGTTTGAGCCTCGTCAAGCTGTTGTTGATCGACGGTAAGCTGTTCCTGAAGTTGAGCGATTTGTTGCCGCAGTGTTTGTGTTTGCTCGGTGTTGCGTTTGATCTGCTCCTGCAACTCCGTCAGCCGACGATGGCCCATGTCAATGCGGTCCTGCTGATTGCTGATCTGACTGGTGCACTGCAGGATTTCGTTATCCGCTTCATGTAGATCTCGCTGCATTTGATCCAATAAATGATCCAACTCCGATAATCGCGTCTGCGTACGTTGCGCCTGGGCCGACACGCCCGCCAACTCATCATTATAATCCGCCAGTTGCTGTTCGGTTTGCCGGTGCAGACCGAGCAATTGATGATATTCGGCCAAAAACTGATTAAGACGCAATTCTTTCAACCGGGCGACGTACGTTTGATAATTTCGCGCCTTGCCCGCCTGATAACGAATGGAGCGCAGCCGTTTATCCACTTCGGCGATGATATCCGTCAGCCGCAACACGTTTTGTTCGGTGCGTTCAAGTTTTCGCTGGGCCTCTTTTTTACGTGATTTGAACTTACTGATGCCCGCCGCTTCCTCGAAAATCGCCCGCCGGTCATCCTTTGACGCTTGCAGCAACGATTCCACCTTGCCCTGTTCGATAATCGAGTAAGCGTCAGCGCCCACGCCCGTGTCCATGAACATTTCACGAATGTCGCGCAGACGACAGGGTTTGTCGTTGATAAGATATTCGCTTTCGCCGGAACGGTATAAACGACGGGTGACTTTTATTTCCTCCTGGTCGATGGCAATCAGACCGCGGGAATTGGAGAAAACCAGCGATACTTCGGCGCAACCCATGCTTTTGCGCGAACCGGTCCCGTTGAAGATAACATCCATCATCTGCCCCCCTCGCAGACTTTTGGCCGACTGCTCGCCCAGCACCCATTTAATGGCGTCCACCACGTTGCTCTTGCCGCAACCGTTGGGACCCACCACCACCGTTACGCCATCGCCGAACTCGAACTCCGTCTTGTCCGCGAAACTCTTGAAGCCGTAAAGTATTACTTTTTTCAGTTGCATGTGTCGTTGTTGTCCTCCGTGACGAACCGTTCGACGTCCTTGTTTTCAGTTGACCAAATCATCCTCCGTACGGTGCAAATAAAACACCGCGGGAATCACCTTCTCGGTGACGCTTAAATCATACAGGATACCGACGATCTGGGAGAAGGATAAACCTCGTAAAAATATTTTTTCCTTCACGTCGCCCGGCGGCATCGCCAGCGTCGCGACGAGATGTTCGACGTTAAGCGGGCAGGTCCGACGCACTGGACGCCCTTCCGCCAACGGTTGCGTTATGGCAAATTCCGCGGCGTCCGGCCCGGCATTGATTAATAGACCGTTCTCCCCTTCATAAAAAACGTTATTGGGGCAACGCCAGTCCCTGCCCAGAAGCACCAGTCGATATGGATTCATCGCCCATACGCATAGTAGATTGCCTGCCTGCGAATCAGCCTGCTCCACCAACATGCCGTTTGGCAACCTGTATGAACGAATCCGCCGATCCGCCGCCCCACGCAGCCCTTCGTAGGCGATTATCCGGAGACGGTCATTAGGCTGGTTCAGCAACGTCGCCAGTGCGGAACGAGCACGAATGGCTTTCGGATCACCACAAAATCGCCCCAGCACGCGCGCTGCTTGTAACTGGTCGGGATGGTTATCGTTCAAGGCAATCGCCACCATCGTGTCTAAGGCCGTTAAATCCTCCAGATTCAAAGCTGTTCTGGCGGCATAAAAGGCCGCACGGCCTTTATCAGATTTGTAAATCGGTTCCAGGTATCCCAGAGTATCCTTGCCGATAGCCTCCCACGCCAGGGCAATTGCTTCGTAATCAGCCCCTTCCTGCTGCGCCAGTCGGCTCAATTCTCTCAGACGCAAATCCTGTCGGCCGGGGTGTTCATCCAGGTTAATCGCCATTAATACATCGACAAAATGACGGTAATTATCACGATATTCTTCAGGAATTGTGATTTTAACCACATTGCGGCTGGCGTCGGCTACCTTATCCCGCCCGGGCCGCTGGAATCGGGTATTAATACGACGTTGTAGCAAACTGGCTACACGGGAATCTGGTTGCAATAGCGCCAGTTCCAGTTTACGGTCGTAAAGGGTGCGTCCGCCGCCGATGACCACCCCGCGACGCGGGTCGCCCTTACGTGCCTGACGGCTGGATGTGGGAAACGGATTGATGAACACCTCACCGGTTGCGATAGCACCGCGTTGTCCGGCAAGTACGCCCCGCGAACCTGCAACAAGTATCCGTAAATCACATGGCAATAATACACCTCCCTGCAGGCTGGTCGTTTGGGTTTGTGGCAACGATCGCACTTCCACATCAAACGCAGCGCCTTTGGGAGCACCGGCCGGAACCAAACCGCTTATTTGAACCACAGCCGTCGAGGTGCTGTCAAGAATCTGCTCCGCCGTCATCAAATCATAGGGTTTATTAAGCTCGCGACGGCTTTTCATACCACGCAGATACTTGACAATGAATTCCCGCTGAGCCGGGGGGCAATCACGCGAACCAGTACCTGACAGGTTAATCACAACACCAAATCCATCCACCCTCAAAGCCAAAAATCCCGTAAGTTCCGTTACAGAACCAACGGTGTTGTCCTTGGGAGTTCCTTTCTCAAGTTCAGCCGATGGCGTATGCGATGTTGGAGAGCATCCGTAACTTATTGATATTAACAGGATTATAAAAATAATATGTCTCATCTGGTCGGCTACATCCCCGCGGGAACCGCGTTTGGGAACCCGCGCATATAGTGACATAATTAAATTATCGGACATTCGAATAAAGCGGCTTAAGTTCTCCCGGTTTTTCAAGTTTTCCCATGTAAATGCCCGGTGGTTTGGGATTTTTTGTAGGCTTTGAGGGCAAGGTCGTTGGAGGAGATGATACCGTCAGCACTTGAGACAAGCAAGGCCCGTGTTATAAACGAATTTTCGGAGAAATTCCTCCTACCGCCCGGTAAACGATAACCTATTATAAAAAAACATCTTACCGTTGATATAATCGGGTCTGGTTTATAGTATTTTTTTAATGGTATAGTTTTTGGGAAAAAAAAGGAAAATCCTGTTGCATGGGCTAAGCCTTTTGACTATAGAAAACTCGTTTTGTTTTTGTTTAATTATGGTGAGTGATATAAATACATTTATTGGAGTATGTTCATGGCAGTGAAAGTAGATTTGGACAAATGCAACGGTTGTGGTTCTTGCGTGGAAGCTTGCCCGGCGGATGCACTAAGTCTTGATGGTGATAAAGTATGTATAAATGAGGATAATTGCATAGATTGCGGCGTATGTATCGATGAATGCCCGGTAAATGCTCTAAATCTCGATTAAACAAAAGTTTTTTATAACGTTTTTCCTGCCGGTTAATCCGCCGCAGCCAGGGGGCGTTTGATGGTTGCGACGGTAAAAAACTAGTCAAGTGGATTTTTCCAAAGGTGTGATTACACGGGGCAACGCTGTTGCCGAGGGTGGTCAAACCTTTTTGTTTCAGACGAGGGGCGTTTAATAACTCTTTTAAATTCAATTAGTTATAAATTATCTGGTCGGAATCCGGTTTAGGGAATATACTATTGGTGTAAAAGCCTGTGGTGGAGCTGTTACCGCCATAACGTGAATAAAGGAAAACCTGCCTGGTTCCTTCAATCCGTATCCGGAGGACGTTATGTCAATCCAACACCGTATCGTCGTTGGTTTACTTATTGTTTGCTCAGTTGCTTACGGAGATATTTCTAAAACTTCGGCAACCACGTTACCTAAACGGGTAGATCTGCGACCCAAATATCAAGCCTGGAACATGTTTCCTGGCAGCCAAGGGAGTCGTTCCAATTGTTCACTCTATGTCATAGCCGGCCTAGTGGAATACGAGCTGGCTCAAACTGAGGGTGTTCGCAAAACGCCATTATCTGAAGATTTTTTGCTTTGGTCGACAATCGAGGCGTGTGGATTTCCCCGTCGCGATGGCGCCATGTTCTTCCACATTATGGTTGGACTGAATACATACGGTGTTTGCTCGGAAACAGATATGCCCAATACCGTTAAGTTTGATCCGGATTATCTGCCCTCATCAGAAGCCAAAAAGGACGCTTTGAGCCGTCGCGGCTGGACAGCGCACTGGATAAAACGCTGGGATAGTCGTAACGGATTGTCAGAAGAACAAGTCCTTACAGCAAAAGAGGTTTTGGCGCAAGGTCATCCCGTCGGCGTGGGATTGCTCTGGCCCAATAAGGAATTGATGAGTCCATTTCATGTCATGGAAGTACCTTCTTCCCGCCGTCAGGTTTTTGACGGCCACAGTGTCACTCTGGTGGGTTACAGGGATAACGAGGCTCTTCCGGGTGGCGGTGTGTTTTTGGTCCGTAACAGCCATGGGATCCGTTGGGGTATGGAAGGCTACGGCTGGTTCCCCTACGAGTACTTGATGAAATATTGTAACGACGCCATCTACCTGGAACGCAGCTTGGAGGAAGCCGTCGATTCTGATGCTTTTATCACCTTTGAGGCGGAAGATTGCTCGCCTCATACCACTGCTCAAGATATAGATATAACCCGCCAGGATATGCTCGATTATGGCCGCAAACTCTGGAGCGGCGGCCACCAGATATACTTCCAGAATTCCAAAAAAGGCGACGCCTTCGAGTTTACGTTCAATGTCGAGAAGGCGGGCGAATATCGCATCGACCTGACCTTCACGCAGGCCCCCGATTATGGCCAGGTGCAAGCCAAACTCAATGATATCGCCACCGATTCCATCTTCGACCTGTTCTCGCCCCGTATTTTTCCCAGTGGGCCGATGACCCTGGGCACGTTCACGCTCCAGCCGGGCCCCCAGAAGCTTCAACTGACGGTGGTGGGCAAGAATCCGCAGGCCAAGGATTACGGCTTAGGTTTCGACGCTATTCGGCTTCTGCCCATCCCCGCCGACAAGCAAGATACCCCTGCCGCCGCCGGAGCCCATGATTCCGCCTCCTGCGCCAAAGGGGATTTAGGCAACGAGGCCTAAGGGCGTGTTGCCCAAACGTAACGAGTCCGCCTGGGGCGGATTGCCCTCGATTTTCCGAACCGCTAACCGTGTTTGTGACGTGAAAAAGACCTGCGGGCAGGATGCCCGCGTCACCGCTACGCTTTGGGCAACACGCCCCTAAATGTGACCGCGGTTACAGGCGTTGGCGGAGGGATAGGGTAGAACTCTGCTCATCGGTTGTCACAGCAATTACCACAGGCAAAACATAGAAAGGGCCTACCATGACGGCGAAATTGATCAAGGGCAAGGAAATCGCTGAGCAAATCCGCGCAGAAATCAAGGCGGAGACCGACAAACTCGCCGCCAGGGGTATCCAGCCGGGATTGGTCACCATTCTGGTGGGTGAAAATCCCGCCAGCCAGAGCTACGTTCGGGCCAAGCAAAAAACCGCCCATGAGCTGGGCTTCTACTCAGTGCAGGATGACCTGCCCGCTGATATTACTCAGGAGGCCCTGCTGGCCAAGATTGACCGGTACAACAAGGACGCGAAGATTCACGGTATCCTCGTACAGTTACCGCTGCCGAAGCACATCAACGAGAACAAGATCCTTTACGCCATCAATCCTGATAAGGACGTCGATGGCTTCCACCCCGTCAACGTCGGCCGGATGGTCGTCGGAGCCCCGGCCTACCTGCCCTGTACTCCCTACGGCATTCAGCAGATGCTTATTCGCTCCGGTGTCAAGACCGAAGGGGCGGAGGTCGTGGTCGTCGGCCGTAGTAATATTGTCGGTAAACCCATCGCTAATATGCTCTTACAGAAAGCTGCCGGGGCCAACGCCACGGTAACGATTTGCCACACCCGCACCAAGGATATGGCCAGCCACACCCGCCGGGCCGACATTCTTATCGTCGCCGCAGGCGTGCCCAAAGCCATTACCGCCGATATGGTCAAGCCTGGCTCGGTCGTCATCGATGTGGGCGTCAACGAGATGGGCAAGACGGCCGAAGGCAAGCGCATCCTGGTGGGTGATGTGGACTTCGACGCGGTAAAGGAAGTGGCATCGGCAATTACCCCCGTCCCCGGCGGCGTGGGACCGATGACCATTACCATGCTCATGCTGAATACCCTAAATGCGGCCAGCCGGGTTAAAAAATAGAATCCTATAATCCCAACCACACGGTTTAATCTAATATGGCCTATTGTGGCAAAGAAGGTGGGAAGGTATGATAGGGACCATGGTCATGGAGTGACCGCTTGGGAGTCAGGATGATGAAGGGATTGCCGACGGATATTCGGCAGTGGCGGAGGCTGGGGGCGGTAATCATCTTTTTGGTTAGCCTGATGGGTTTAGTCGGAGAGGCGGAGGGCTTGGTTTATTATGTCCGAACGGGTAGCGGAGGCGCTACCGGGACCAGTTGGGCGGACGCCTTCAACACATTACAGCAGGGACTTGACGTCGCCGGCAGCGGTGATGAGATATGGGTGGCCGAGGGAATATATACGCCAACATCGTCTTATGGGATGAGCGGCGGCAGCCGGGTGGCCCATTGGCGGCTCAAAAACGGGGTGGCAGTTCTGGGTGGGTTCCCCCCGACAGGAGATCCGAATGATATTGACTGCGATCCGGCGCTGTATGAAACCATTCTCTCCGGCGATCTGCTCGGTAATGATGACCCCAACACTGTCATGAAAGACCTGCCCGACGATCCCTCGCGACAGGACAACGCCTATCATATTTTCTATCACCCTATCAACCTGAATCTTAACGCCACGGCCGTACTGGATGGTTTTACGCTCCGGGGCGGTAACGCAAATACCAACCTGCCCCATAACACCGGCGGCGCTGTTCGTAACTACACCAACAGCAGTCCGACCATCCGCAAATGCATATTAAAAGCAAACACGGCCCGCGACGGCGGCGGAGCGATGTTCAACTTTTACAGTAACGTTACCCTGAGCGACTGCGCCTTTAGCGGCAACCATGCCTCAGCCGCCGAAGCCAAAGGCGGTGCGATATTTAACTTCGACGGTGCTCCAATTCTGACGAAATGCGTATTCGAGGGCAACGACGCCGCCTGGGGCGGCGCGGTATATGCTGAAGGCGCCGGCGGCGCGATCTGGGCCTGCACGTTTAACACCAACACCGCCACCCACGGCGGCGGCCTGTTCAATGACGGCGCAAATCCGACGGTTACCGGTTGTGTCTTTACCGCCAACGCCGTCGCCAACTTTGGCGGAGCGATGCGGAACTTCGACGGCAGCAGCCCCGTTATTACCCGCTGCACCTTTACCGCCAATACCGCCGGCGGCGGTGCGGCCATGCATAATTATTACCAATCCAATCCCGTTATCACCTATTGTGATTTCATCAACAACGCGGCATCCTCTCAGGCCGGCGGTATTTATAACGTGGATGTGTCGCCCATCTTGCGCTACTGTTCTTTCGACGGCAATTCCGCCGTCAATCAGGGCGGCGGTATCCGAAATTATAACAGCAGCGCCGCCATAACGCATTGCACGTTTACCCGCAACACGGCCCTGGAAGGAGGCGGTGTGTGTAATTTCGGTATTCATCCCGTCATAAAAAACTGTCTGTTCGACGGTAATACGGCCGTCGACAAAGGCGGCGGGATTTATAACTGGAAGACGGCAACGGCGGATTTCAATTTTTGCACATTTACCGGCGGCCGCGCTGTTAACGGTTTGGCCGCCGCTTGCGGACCAGATGATCCCAACTATGCTTATACACTTACTTTCAGCCATTGCATTCTTTGGGACGGCGGCGAGGAAATTTGGAAGAACGATGAAAGTACTATTATAGTGCTGTACAGCGATGTTCAGGGCGGCTATGCGGGGCGGGGTAACATCGACGTTGATCCGTTGTTCGTACAACCGGGATTTTGGAATGATAACGACACACCTGAAGATCCCGACGATGACACCTGGATCGCGGGTGATTATCATTTGCAGTCTCAGGCGGGCCGCTGGTGGGCGGCGGATAAACCTAGCGCTGATTTCAATGATTCCGGCATTGTGGATTTACTGGATTTCGTTGAGTTGAGCAATACCTGGCTCACCGAAGATGCGTGCCTGACGGCGGATCTGGATGGCGACGGATTGGTCGGTCCTATGGATCTGGCGGCGATGGCGGAACAGTTTTTGCTTCCCGGCCCCGGCCGATGGGAAACGGACGCCGCCACCAGTCGCTGCATCGACGCCGGGAATCCCGCGACGGAAACATTTTCGGAAAGCGGTGAATACAACATTCGCGTCAACCTTGGCGCTTACGGCGGAACATCACGAGCAAGTCTGTCCCCCGTAAACTGGTCGCTGCTAACGGACCTTAATAACGATGGTATCGTTACATTGGATGACTTCGTCGACTTTTCGACCGATTACCTCGGTGACGATGATACCTTGCCTGCTAATTTCAACCGCGACGAAGATGTCGATGTCGCGGATTTCGCCCTTCTCGCCGGACAGTGGCTGTGGCGAACAACGTGGGCGGAATAAAAAAGACCGGATTCACGTTTTACCCGCAGCTTGATCTTTCACGCCGCAGAGAGCCAAAAGATGGATTTATAGGCAATCAGGGGACCAAATTCCGTTTCCTGGGCGGCATCAAGAAATTGTACTTGCAAGGGCAGCAAAGGGGGCATATAATGAGCCGGTTGGAAGTGGCGATGTAACTTTATTAAAATAAGGGGTTTAGCAACATGCACCCACCGGTTCGACCGGGATGGTTGCTGGCAGCCGGCATCGGAGCGGGGGTGATGTGGTTGGTTTTGGGGACGTGGAGCCGGCCCAACACCGCAGCGGCCCAGATTGACATCGGAGCAAACGGCGACATTGTGGTCGTGCCGATGCAGATGACCCCCAGCACCAACGGTTTTATATTGGTCGATAAGTTGCACCAGACGATATGCCTGTATGAGTATCGTCACCACGCATCAGCCGCCGACCGGCAGGGCCTGGTTTTGGTGGCGGCGCGCAGCTATCGTCACGATACGCAACTGGAAGATTATAATACGGCCCCGCCGAGGCCTGACGATGTGAAGCAGCTTTTGCTTCACGCTGAGAAGTTGCGTCAGGAGCAATCGGCCCCGAAAAAGACCCCCGCGGCGATTGAAGAAGAAGTTGCACCATCGCCCGGCGTTGAGAAGGATTAAATCCTACCCGACGAAAGATAAAAGCAGGTATTGTTATGGCAAAGATGTTTTATTCGCTGGAAGAAGTTAAGCAAAAGCTGGGTATGAGCGATGAAGCGATCAAAGCGTTAGTCGCGGAAGGCAGGTTGCGTGAATTTCGTGACGGCCAGCGGATTATGTATAAAGTGGATGATGTCAACGCCCTGGCGGGCGGTAGAGAAGAAGATCTTGGATTAGCGGGTTCGGGCGGCCCAATTAGCCTGGCGGATGAAAGCGGGATTTTGGGCGGTTCCAAGCCCGGCATGGCGGGTGGCGATAGCGCGGAAATCAACCTAGCCGGTGATACGGGCAGTTCCATCGGTCTAGTGCCGGGCGATTCGGCGGACCAGATTAGCCTGGACGACACAGGGCCGGCCTCGGAAGACCAGAAAGACGATACCGTTATCACCAGCCATGGCGTAAATGTTTTGGATGATTCGGACGGTGAACTGGAATTGGCGGATCCTTTGGCGCAAACGCAGATCGCTCCTGATTTCGGCGACCAGGTTCATCTTGACAGCGGTTCCAGCGGCAGCGGCCTGCTGGACTTAACCCGTGAAGCCGACGATACGTCACTGGGTGCTGAATTGCTTGATGAGATATATCCCGGTGGAGATGAGGGTCAGGTTGAAACCCAGTTGCCAACCCAACTGGAAGTGCCTTCAAGTCCTGTAGGTATTACGGGGACGGAAACTCAGGCTGCCGCCCCGGCATTGGTGGATTTCGCCCGGCCGGTAGCTACCTATGATCCCGGTAGTGGCGCATTCGGGGCAATGTTATTCATTCCGCTGGTGGCACTGTTATACATGGGATTTGTGGTGGCAGGCCGGATGGCCGGAGCATCAGCGCCTTTGTTGGATTTCTTTGCCGGATACAAGGGCGCGGGCGATGAGAATTTTACAACGTTGTGGATTTTTGTGGGTGGGGCGGCGTTGATATCATTCGCGTTTTTTGGCGTAGCGCACATGGTTTTGGGCGCTTCGGGCAAACCCAAAGAAAAGAAGGCCAAGGCTCCTAAAGCTCCTAAGAAGAGTAAAGGCAAGAAATAACGGTTCAGACCTGATAGACGTGCGTGCATTCGTCCACACGTCTTGTCGTAATAAATAAAAAGTTTGTTTAACAAGTCCGCCTTTGGATAATGATAGCTGTCGGCGTCCAAAGGCCTTACCACATTTTGACAGGAGACTGTTCATGAAAGCGAAGGAGTGCTGGTTGATCGTGGGGTTGGCGGCAATGTTAGCGGCGAGCGGGTGCGTTTCGAAAGGGGAATACGATCGCTGCATGAATCGGAATCAAATACAGATGGAGCGAATTGCCAGTCTGGAAGCGGCCATTGAGGCCGAGAAGCTGCGGGCCGACCAGTTTGAACAGCAAATGGGTCGCAACCAACAGAAAGAGGGCTATTGGCAGCAACAGGCTGAGGCTCTCAAAGCGGCGTTGGACGCCAGGAACGCGGAACTCCAACGTTTGGCGGATTTAGTCGGTCAGGGAGGAATGCCCGCCCTGCCCGTGGAACTCAGCAGCAAATTGGCGGAATGGGCTGAAGAAAGCGGCTCGGATCTGGTCACCTACGATGAACGGACCGGCGTGGTGCGATTTACCAGCGATTTGCTTTTCGATAAGGGTAACGCCGCCGTTAATCCGGAGGCCGTCGAAAAAATCGGGGCATTGGCCCGAATTATAAATTCTCCGGCGGCGGAAGGATTTGATTTATTGATCGTTGGGCATACGGATGACATCCCCATCAAGAAACCTGCCACTTTAGCCCAGCATCCCACCAACTGGCACTTGTCCGCCCACCGTTCCATCGCGGTGGAAGACGTACTCGCCAAGGCGGGGCTGGCCCCAACCCGTATGGCGGTTATGGGAATGGGCGAGTATCATCCCGTGGAACCCAACGAGGCCGGTAACAAAGGGAATCCGAAAAATCGCCGCGTGGAAATCTACATTGTGCCTTCGGGACAAATTCGGATTACAACAAAATAAACGGAGGTCCATTCCGTGAAAATTTATTGCGCGGGGCCGTTGTTTAATCCCAAAGAGCGTGAGGAAATGAGCCTGATTGCGGAAGCTCTTGAAACCGAAGGGTTTTCCGTATTTTTACCACATCGTGACGGACTGGAACTGGCACAAATACTTCCGGTCCTTCGTGAGCAAGGGCTTTCCACAGAAGAAGCTTCTCTTCTGTTGAATCAAGCCATATTTGCCGTTGATGTGTATCAAATACTTGACAGTGATGGTGTAGTTGTAAACGTTAATGGCCGTGTGCCTGACGAAGGCGCCATGGTGGAAGCGGGAATTGCCTGGTCACATGAAAAAATCGTGGTCATCTTCAAATCCGACACCCGCTCTTTGGTGGAAGGAAGTTGCAATCCCCTCGTAATGGGATTGGCGAATTTTGGATATGTTAGTGATTATCATCTGGTGCCTGATGCCTTTCGTGAGAAATCCAAGGAAGCCGCCAGATCTAATTCCATTGACAAGCCATCACCATTTAATTCAACCTTGCAGCATGGCGAGCAAATCTGCAAACTCCTGCAAGCGCGCAAATCTGTTGTAGAAATAAGTGATTATCTGCTTTCTTTTTTTGGGAGGGACATATGCCTCAATACAAACGACCTGACGGAGAACTATTCACAAGCAAATACGCAACACTAGAACGACACAGCAGAGGCCGACAAAAAGCATTATTACCGAACGAAAAAGACGATTATCGTTCGGAATATCTTCGCGATTCGCACCGCATTATCTATTCGCAATCATTTCGCCGGCTAAGGCATAAAACCCAGGTTTTTTATTTTCCAGAAAATGATCATGTTTCCACTCGCATGGAACATGTTCTGCTCGTTGCTTCCGCCGCTCGTTCCACGGCGCGGAATCTACGCTTGAATGAAGATTTGGCTGAAGCGATTGGCCTAGGTCATGACATTGGGCATGCCCCGTTCGGGCATGAAGGCGAGAACATACTCCGATCAATCATAGAGAAACCTGACGAACATGGTTTCTCAAAAGATTTGTGCGAGGATATTAAAAAGCTGCAATACATCATACCAACATTTCACCACGAAATCTATGGCTTGCGCGTAGTTGATGAAATCGCCTTACGTGATCGTGAAGAAGCAGGATTAAACCTTACCTGGGAAGTTAGAGACGGCATTGTTTCTCATTGTGGAGAAGACCATGTGCCCAGATTAGAACCGACGAACAAAGAATATGATTTGTCCAAAATAAAAGAAAGAGGAAATGTTAAATCACCTTCCACTCTTGAAGGATGTCTGGTACGCATGATCGACAAGATCGCCTATTTTGGACGCGACCTTGAAGATGCCATACGGTCAAATATTATCAAGGAAGAGAATTTTAAACAAAAAGCTCCGCCAAGTATTCGCAACTTGTTAGTGGAAAATAATTTCTTCAAAAACGGGCGTTTGGTTCGTTTGTTGCTTGAAGATTTAATTATAAACAGCTTCGGTAAAAATTGTATCGCATTATCAGAGGAAAAATACCAAATATTAAGGGACTTGATAGATTACAATAATCATTATATTTACCGAAGTGATGCAGCCCAATTATACAAAGACAGGGCGAGAAAAGTTTTAGAGCTGCTATTCCAAGAATTATGGAATATGTTGAGAAGCGAAAATTGTTTTCAGCACGATAAAGAGAAATACGAAGGCGATTTTCTTAAAAATCCCAATATTCCTTTCGTATTGAAAACATTTTATAAGTTCGTACGCAGCGATATGAAGGGAAAGTATAAAATTGGAAGCGATCCACCCAGTCTTTTAGTGCTTGATTTTGTTGCGGGCATGACTGATAATTTCACAGTTCGTTCTTTTCGGGAGCTATTTGTGCCGGTCGCTACAGTGTAGAATTATTTTATTCCTTTTTTACCGTATATCGCGTCAAGCTAATTCCTTAGGTCGGTAGATGTTGATAAGCTGGGCGTCGGAGCGGAGAGTGAAGTCTTTCCATGAATCGATTTGCAGACGCAGATGAGCGAGGGCGGCGGTGGGAAGTTTTTTCCACTCACCGGTAAGAACGCAAAGCAGTTCCTCCAGTCCCGGATTGTGGGCCACGACCAAAATACACGGCTGGCTGTCGGCATGTTTGTTGAGCACGGTGATGATGGCTTTGGATGAGGCGTGATACAGGTCGTCGAGTAAGCTGACAGGGCAGGCAAGTTCGGCCGCGGCGACGGCAAGTTCACAGGTGGTGCGGGTGCGCGTGGACGTGGAGCAAAGAATCAGGTCCGGGGCGAAATTTTTTTCCTTGATGAGCCGGCCCATGCGCGGGGCATCGCGTTTGCCGCGGACATTGAGCGGACGTTGATAATCCGACAGAACCGGGTCATCCCAACTGGACTTGGCATGTCGTAATAAAAGAAGCGTTTTCATGCGGGGTATTGTAACGCAGGCGGCTAATTTGTCGATACGTTTTTGATCCGCCGGGAATCAACCGTAAAAGCACAGCGGAAACCGATGGTTTCACAGCGGTCCAGGCCGGGCCAGGTGAGGATGTACTTGGCGGCGAAATCACAGCGGTGCGGACCGCCATCAGCGTACCATTGGGAATCTTCGGCCCGGTAATCGCTGCCGCCTTTGAGCATACAGAAGCGGGTGCGGCCGTCGGTGTGGACACTTTCGGTCCATTCCCAGACGCGGCGGTCAGCAAATGCCAGCAACTCCTGTTCACCGGCGTATTGCCATTCGAATTCACTGGGTAGGCGTTTGTGGTAATAGGCGGCGTAGGCGCGGGCGTCATCAAGGTTGACATAGCTAACGGGATTGTCTTCTTCGCCTTGAGGTGGTTGGCCGTTAATCCAGTGTTTGAGAAAGTTTTCCGGATGGACGGATTGATAACCGCT
>JAFGBA010000046.1 GCA_016933395.1 Sedimentisphaerales bacterium
AAGAACTGGATTCCCGTTTTCACGGGAATGACACGGTAGGATGATTTGACAGGATACATAGAATATGGGCATACATAGTCATCATCATTTTGTGGAACATGAAGTGGGTTTGGGGAACGGCAGCACCGAACGGCGGACGTTTCGCGTCAGCCTGAATTTGCTGGGCACGCTGATGGGCGGAGCGCTGCTGCTCAATAGCTTGCTGGCGAAGTGGCTGTTCGAGGACGAGGATTTGGCCGGTCTGATGGCGATGGTGGGTGCGGTTTTGCTGGCGGCGCCGGTGGTGTGGCACGCGGCGAAGGGTTTGCTGACGGGCCATACCCACATGGACGAACTGGTGGCGCTGGCGATTATTGCTTCATTTGCCTTAAAACACTATTATGAGGCGGGGGCGGTGGCGTTTTTCATGCTCATCGCTGAATTAATCGAAGCACGAACGGCGCTGGGCGCGCGGGCGTCGATTGAATCACTGATACGCATTACGCCCACGCGGGCGCACCTGATTAGCGCCGGTGGTGCGGAAACCGAAACGGAAGCCAAACTGCTTCAGCCCGGTCAAAAGATTCGGGTGCGGCCCGGCGACAACATTCCCGCCGACGGCCGCGTGATAGCGGGCGAATCGACGGTGAACCAGGCCAACATCACCGGCGAATCGCTGCCGGTGGATAAAACATTGGGCGACAAAGTGTTCGCAGGAACAAATAATCTCACGGGTGTAATGGACGTGGAAGTGACCACGGCCGGACGCGACACGACGCTGGGACGGGTGCAGTCGCTGATTTTGCAGGCGGAAGCAACCAAGATTCCGATTATGCGAATTATCGACCAGTACATTCACTGGTATATCCCGACCATTCTGATGATTGCGGCGATTGTGTGGGCGTTCAAGGATATGGAAGTGGTGATTACGCTCCTGATTATCGCCTGCCCGTGTGCGTTGATTCTGGCGACGCCGACGGCGATGGTGGCGGCGCTGAGTTGTGCGGCGCGGATGGGAATACTGGTCAAGAACGTCGCCGACCTGGAAGCGGCCGGGCGGCTCAATGCCATGGTTTTCGACAAGACCGGCACGCTGACGACGGGCGAATTGGCGGTGACCAAGCTGACGCCCGCGCCGGGCGTTGAAGCGGCGGATATGCTGACCGCGGCGGCGTCCGTGGAGCAAAACAGCCGCCACCCCGTGGCCAAAGCGGTAGTGGATGTGGCGAAAAGGGCGCGTATCAAACTCAGCCGGGCCGAACAATTTGAGGAAGTCGCCGGGCGGGGCGTTAAAGCGCGGCTGGATGGGAAAACTTTATTGGTGGGACGGGAGAACTGGTTGATCGAACAGGGCGTGGATATGTCGATCCTGCGGCAGGAAAATATGGCGGCGCCGGAAGGTGTAAGCTTGTTATATGTCGCGCGGAATAATCGTTGCCTGGGTTGGATAGGTTTGGAAGACCGCACTCGCGAAGAGGCCCGCGCCGCGACGACGGAACTGCGGGAACTTGGCCTTAAGCGTCTGGTCATGGTGACGGGCGACCGGTTGGCCGTGGCGCAGCGCGTGGCGGCGGAAATGGGCTGTAACGAAGTCAAGGCCGAATGCCTGCCGCACGAAAAATTGCATCTGGTGCATGAATTGCAGCGGGAAGGCTATCAGGTTGCGGTAGTGGGCGACGGCGTGAACGATGCCCCGGCGCTGGCGGCGGGCGACTTGGGCGTGGCGATGGGTGCGGCCGGCAGCGATGTGGCCATCAACAGCGCATCCATCGCGCTAATGAATAATGATTTGCGCCGCTTGTCGTTTTTGGTGCGCCTGTCGCGCGTGACGCGGCGAGTCGTGAACCAAAACCTGATTTTCGGCGTGTTGTTCATTATCATCGGTGCGATTTTGGCCATTTCAGGAGAGCTTAAGGCCATTCCGGCGGTCATTTTGCACGTTGTCGGTTCGCTGATTATTATTTTCAACAGCGCCCGGCTGGTGCGGTTCGGCGAAGAGCAGACAGACGTAATAAACGAGGATGACGTTACCGCATATGCCCCGGCAAAAACAGCATCAGTCGGAGCGTAAATGTGACGCGGGCATCCTGCCCGCGATTTACTGTGTCCGACGGCAGGATAGCATTGGTACGAACGCCCAGAGCCGCAGGCAGGATGCCTGCGGCGCGTGAGAAGGCACATTATGACCAACAGTGATTATTTTGCAATTCAAACCAGCAGCCTGACCAAGCACTTCCGTGATTTCTGGGGGCATAAACGAGTGCTGGCGGTGAACGACCTGGAACTGGAAGTGTTCGGGCGGGAGGTGTTCGGACTGTTGGGGCCGAACGGATCGGGCAAAAGCACCACCATCAAAATGCTGCTGGGATTGTTGTTCCCTTCGCGGGGTTGGGCGCGGGTGCTGGGACGGCCGCCGGGGGATGTCAAGGCCAACGCTCACATCGGTTATCTGCCGGAGGAGTCGCATTTGTACCCGTTTTTGAATGCGCGGGAAACGCTGGATTTTTACGGGCGGTTGTTCGGCCTAAGTCGCCCGGAGCGGCGGCGACGCATCGACAGCCTGCTGGACATGGTGGGTCTGGCGAGCGTGGGGCGGCGGCTGGTGGGGCAGTATTCCAAGGGCATGGCGCGGCGGCTGGGGCTGGCGCAGGCGTTGATAAATGATCCTGATTTGCTGATTCTGGATGAACCCACCGCCGGGCTGGACCCGATCGGCACGCGGCAGATCAAGGATCTGATTAAGGAACTGGGACGGCGGGGCAAGACGGTGTTGCTGTGCAGCCATTTGCTGGCGGATGTGGAGGATGTGTGTGACCGCATCGCGATTTTATACGGGGGCGAAATGCAGAAACTTGGCGCGGTGAATGACCTGCTGGTGCAGCGGGAACTTACTGAAATTCGCAGCGGCCGGCTTAGCGACCTTGCCGTGGAGCGGGTGCGCGATATTATTCGCGAGGATACCGGGCAGGACGATATTGATATTCGCAATCCGCGGGAGCGGCTGGAGGAGTTTTTCCTGCACACCGTTGCGCAGGCGCGCGAGCAGCAAAAGCGAACGTCCGGAGCGGAGGCCGGCGGCGGTCTGAGTGATTTTCTGGGTGCGGCCGCCGAGGATCGCCCCGCCGGGATTATCGATCAGTTGGTCGCCGGTCGCGAACACGATGTAAGGCGTAAAGAGCAGGTGGAAACCACCCGCATTGTAGCGTCTGCGCCGCCGACCGTACGCCATGATGTGCTCGAAGATCTGGTCAAGCCGACCACGACGCCGGTGACGCCGCAAGCCCCAACGCCCGACCAACGCCCGGCGGAGCAAAAACCTGAAACGAAAACAAACAAGGAAGAAATGGATCATTCGCTGATAGATGATTTAACGGGCAAAAAGAAAGAATAATTTTTAGCCGCAGATTTCGCAGATGACCACTGATGGGAAATTAAAAAGGCAAAGATAAAAAATCAAAATTACAGAACAAAATGTAAAAATGATATATAAGGCGACAACTGACGCTGGGTGCGTCTTGGACCATTCATTGATTCATTGACTAACGGCGGCGGACGCGGTCTGCCCTACGCTTTTTTCATTTTAATATGTCATTTTGCATTTTGATGTTTAATTTTTGATTTTATATCAGTGTGTATCAGTGACACGTAGAGCCTGCGAAGCAGAAATCTGTGGCTGAATAAAAACTGCGTGGGTCAGAGACCCGCCTTATAGAGAACACATGAAACGCATCTGGGCCGTAGCTCGAAGT
>JAFGBA010000047.1 GCA_016933395.1 Sedimentisphaerales bacterium
TACCTATGATGGCCAGACAATCCCCGCAACGTTTAATTGGGCGTCCGGTCAGGTCAACATCCAACTCGATGCTCCCCTCCTGTTAGCAGAAGGTGGAATTGTGCAAATCACCATGCAATGGCGACGATTAAGCCGGTGATTGTGAGGAGTCGCCTTTAACCAGTTTGCCTTGTAGAAGTATCGTTTTGGGATGGCTGATGGGATTTTCGATGCGTTCAATGAGTAATCGTGCAGCCTGTTCACCCAAAATATAATTTGGTTGATTATATGTGGTGAGGAAGGGGCGTTCGTCGTTTTCCTTATAATTGTTTGCTTCACCAAAGGCGACGATGGACATCTCGTTCGGAACGGCGACGCCATGATGGCGCAATTGTTCAACTAAAAACTCGGCCATGGTGGTGTTAATGGCGAAAATGGCCGTAGGCCGATGTGATATGGGCAAAGACAGCAATTCCTCCACCGTCCGGCGGCATAAGGCTGCATCAACGCGCGTACCCGCCACCGTGGTCAGCACGTCTTCGTGAGCGGTTTTCGCAGAGGTTAAACGAGGATGAATTTTTATCCAGTCGTTATCCGGTGTTAGATTATTTTTGGATAATACTAATTGGTAACCCAGAAAGCGTTCATCCTTATTGATGATGCCTTCAATGCCGTAATATCCGATGCGAGTGTGTCCCAATTCGATCAGGTAGTTTACAATTTCTTCAGCGCCTAACTGATAATGGGTGATGACTAGATCAACATCATAACCTTTGAGGGGGCGATCTATCAAAACCAAGGGGACTTTTTTTTCGACGAGTTTTATCAGAGGTTCATGGTTATCACCGGGATGGGACGAAGGGGCGACGATGAATCCGTCGAGTTCCTTGCTGATGAGGGCTTCAATGCCGCGTCGTTCATCACCGGTTTCCAGGCCGCCGATCTCGAAAACACAGTGATATTGTCGGCGCGACATCTCATCGCGAATACCCTGAATCATGGGTCCCCAGTGCGGTCCGCCCAGCCAGTTAAACCATACCCCCGCCAACCATAGTCGTCCGGTGCGTTTACGGCCTGCGATGCGAAACGTACCTCGTCCCTGCTGACGTTCGATCATGCCTTCCATGGTTAGTTCCGTGAGAACTTTTCGCACGGTGGTGCGGCTGAGGGAGAAGGTATCCATTAATTCCTTTTCCGTAGGCAGTCGCCCGCCCAGAGGGATATCATTGTTTCGTAATGCCTGCGTTAAATGGTCTCTGAGGCCCGACGCCCCCACTTTTGATCGTTTTGTTTTTATCTGCACGGTCGTATAATCCTTTCTTTCCGAAAGCGTTGTCTCTTGGGGTTATTTATTCATAAACTATATCCCTATTAGGGTTATAGTTCAGAATAATACAACCTCATAAAGTTAACTATACAAATTTTCATTTTTTTGTCAAGAGGTATATCCCTAATAGTCACTTTTTCAAGATAACTTGGATAAGATTTAACGCCGCTGATAAGGAATAAAATAACAAATAAAATAAAATATAACTAACTATAAATAATATAGTTAAGCATACATTGGGGTATAGGTATATAATGTTCTGAATAGATACGTGGTATAAGTAATGATTGACAAAGAAGGTCATTATTGGGCATAATAGATAATATGTAAATACAAATAGTCCTTAATGAGTACTTTTATTTTTCACCAAAGGTATACTATTTATGTCATCTGTTGTGACGAAGCATAATTTGGCTTGTGATGTTCTGGTGGCCGGGGGTGGGATTGCGGGGGTGACGAGTGCATTGGCAGCGGCACGTAATGGAGTCAAAGTAATATTATGCCAAAATCGACCTGTTTTGGGGGGAAATGCCTCCAGTGAAATCCGTATGCATATTCTTGGGGCGGAGGCCCACGGTTCGCGGGGATCGGCCTTGGAGGTTGAGGCCAGGGAGGGGGGTATTCTCGAAGAGATTCGCTTGGACACCTGTGTGCGTGATCCCCAGCGGTGTGCATCCATGCTTGATTTGGTCTTGTATGAAAAATGTCGAGCCGAAACAAACCTGACTTTAATGCTCAATACGACGGTTGTGGGGGTGGAAAAGACCGACCGCCGCATTACCAAGGTTTTGGCCCAGCGGGAATCTACTGAAGATGCGTTTACCATTACGGCACAGATATTTATCGATTGTACGGGAGACGGTCGACTGGGCGTTGAGGCTGGAGCACCATTTCGGCGGGGTAGCGAAGCCCGCGAGGAATATGGGGAATCCCTGGCGCCGGAAAAAGCGGATGAATATACTCAGGGTTCGACTCTGTTATTTCAGGCGCGCAAGTATGATCGTCCTATGCCTTTTATCGCTCCGCCGTGGGCGCGAAAATTCACGGAAAACGACCTTAAATTAAGACCTCACGCCACCGGTAGTTCTGATTTGGGTGAATATGGCTTCTGTGGATTGGAGTTCGGTTATTGGTGGGTGGAATGGGGAGGCAGAATTGATACAGTCAAGGACAACGAAGATATTCGAGATGAATTGTTAGCGATTATGCTGGGTGTCTGGAATCATATCAAGAACGATGGGGACCACGGCGCAGAAAACTGGGCCTTGGAATGGTTCGGTTTTCTGCCCGGTAAGCGGGAAAGTCGGCGGTTTATTGGCAAGCATATTTTAACGCAGGATGAAGTGATGACGTCGGCTTATTTTACCGACGCGATTGCTTATGGCGGCTGGTCCATCGACCGACATCCTTCCGGAGGTATTGATGCAATAGACGAAGAACCGGGTTCTCTGCAGCCAACACCGCACCTTTATAGTATTCCTTTGCGAAGTTGCGTGAGCAGGGATATTGAAAACCTGATGTTTGCCGGACGCAATATTTCCGCCAGTCATGTGGCGTTTGCCGCCATCCGCCTGATGGGCACATGCAGTGTTGTCGGTCAGGGAGCAGGCGCCGCGGCGGCATACGCCGTGCATCATTCCTTGACTCCGCATCAACTGGTTGACGACCCAGGAGCGATTAGCGAGATACAACAGCAACTTCTTCGTGACGATGCTTATATTATTGGTGTAAAAAACAAGAGCGAGGAGGATCGTGCGCGCTGCGCCACAATTATTGCTTCCAGCGAACAGGCTCATGGACGTGCGGTTAATGTGATTTCCGGTCAGACGCGTTCCGTGCATGGTCATAACGGAGCTCCGCCGGACAGAGCGTATCCGGGATATCATCGCTGGATGAGTGAGCCTAACGAAAACTTGCCCGCCTGGCTGGAACTGCGATGGGATAAACCCGTTCGTCCGGCGGAAATACAGTTGATCTTCGACACGGGCCTGCATCGCATGTTGACGCTGACGCATTTGGACGCTTTTCAGAAAAAAATGATCTGGGGCCGTCCGCAACCTGAAACGGTCAGAGATTATCATATTGAAGGACAACTGAATGGCATCTGGACAACGCTCGTGGAGGTTAAAAACAATTACCAGCGTCGTCGCGTCCACGGTTTGGTCGACCCGCCGCGCATCAATGCTTTACGCGTATTTGTGACGGCAACTAACGGTATAGATCATGCCCGTATTTGTGAAGTTCGCGTGTATGAATGATCCAAGGCGCCGGCTGGATGTCGTTGGGTTGGCGACTAAATGAGCTTAACGCAAACTAAACGTGTCGACCGGCCAATCGTCACTGCGAAAAGGCGACGCGGGTAATCCTTCACGGTTGAACAAATTGGGTTCGGGGGCGTTACGCCAGGCAAAGCGAACCGCTACGGGGTGATTAACCTTGTTGCTGGAAACGATAATGGTGTCGCCGTCGATGGCGGCCTGGGCCGGGTGAAATATCCGGTCTTCACCGGCGAGAGTAAATTCCTTCAGATCACCACCTTGAGCGACCAGGCCGGATCCAACGTGATCGAAGTGCACGCGCAGGCGACTGTTTTCGTGCGTTATCTTTTGGTATAATGGGCCGGAGTACACCAGGTCTGTGCGATCATAAGTTTTGGCCAAAGCCCATAAGGCCAGACGTTTACCTACGTCTTTTTTGTTACGCGGGTGTATGTCATTGATATTACCGATGTCCGTAGTGACTGCCATACCGGTTTGCGGCGTAGAAAGAGAAAGCAGTTGCGATTCCCGAAGTTCAGCCGCTTCCGTGGCCATGGGATCGGGATTTTTGTAGTGATAAGGAGCAATTTGGACATAATAAAAAGGAAACTCGCCGATATTCCAGTCATCTCGCCAGTTTTTTATCAGAGCCGGAAAAAGATTACGATATATATAGGCTCGATGACGATTGGCTTCACCCTGATACCATACTACGCCACGTATATGATATGGAATTAAAGGCGCGATCATACTATTATAAAGCACTGCAGGGGCATTTTTATCGAAAAGTACCGGTTTGATAGGTTGGGGAGGTGCTTTTTTGCCTTCTTTTTTGGCTTGATGTTGCTGCTGCTTCCAGGTTTGTAATTGCATCTCGAAGTCTTTGAGTAATTGGGGCATATCCTTTTCATGTTTTTCCTGTCTTTCGACACAAGGGTGAAAATCCGGATTTTTTTCGAGAATTTCCCTTCGAGTCCATGCTTCAGCGTAAGTTCCACCCCAATTAGCTCCGATCAGGCCGATAGGAACGTTCAGCGACTGGTGGAGTTCACGTCCGAAGTAATAGCCTACAGCCGAAAATCTTGGGATGGTTTTAGGAGAACAAACCTGCCATTGCTCCGAGAAGCTTTCGATGGGTTCACGGGCGGGCTTTCGCGGCACATTGAGCAGTCGTATTTGGGGAAAATTCGCGTCAGCGACATCTTTTTTGCCATCCTGCGCGTTGATAAGTGGCCAAGCCATGTTTGATTGTCCCGAACATATCCATACTTCTCCGATTAAGACGTCTTTGATAACAACGCGGTTTTTACCCGCGATAATTACCTCATAAGGCCCACCTGCTTTAGGGGTTTGTAAACTGACACGCCATTTTCCAGACGAATCTGTTTTGGTGTTTGTAATATCTGAATCACTCCACGATCCCTGAACAGTGATAGCTTCTTCCGGATCAGCTTTACCCCAGATGGCTACGTGAGAGTGCTGTTGTAGCACCATGTGATCGCTGAATAATCCGCTTAAATGAACATCAGCTTTTACGGTTACGGCGGGTAAAAGAGATAAAATTATATAAGGGGTGATGTTAAGACGATGATATTTCATGGTTTACATTCTCCTGATATAGTTTAGTCCAAGTTGTAAATATTAAATGAATGGTAATTAACAGGCAAGGAAATTATTGAACAAATATTTATTATGAATATACCTATTGACTAAGTTGTTTGTTTAGAGTACAAAGAAATAGTCGGTGGTAACGCCTCCCAAGCGGCGGTTGAGGATATGATGAAATATATCGTGCGTTTTCGGAACCTCTATGATGACAACTAGTAATAGCGACAAATCAAAATTGGTCCCTCATCAGACTCTTCTTTATCGGCGGGATGTTCCGTTACAAGGCAGTTTTAATGTGGTTGTTTGTGGGGGCGGCCCGGCCGGGATAGCGGGGGCCTTGGCGGCGCGACGAGAAGGATTGCGGGTTCTACTGGTTGAAGGACAAGGCCAACTCGGGGGCGTGGCGACATCGGGATTGGTGGCCCAGTGGCTCGGTGGCCGAACGGATGATACGAAAACCTGGGTGGTAGGAGGGATTTTCCGGCGGCTGGCACAGGAAGCGGCCCGCGCCGGGTGTGCGATTATCCCCCAAACCAATCATCGGGAAGTCTATCAAGTACATGGCTGGCACAAAGGTCAAAACGAAGCAGGGGTGGTACTGGATCCTTTCGAGTTAGCACATTTTCTGGACGGCCAGATGGCCGCTGCGGGTGTCGAGATATTATTACATACGCAGGCAGTGGATGTGAACCTAACAGGCAATCACATCAAGCAGGTGATTCTATTCAATAAAAGTGGGTTTTTTGCCGTGAACGTTCTGGCGGTTATAGACGCCACCGGTGATGGTGATATCGCCGCGCGGAGCGGTTGTAAAATGGTTAAAGGTCGCCCGTCGGATGGCCTGATGACGCCGGCAACGCTGGAATTTCATGTCGATAATGTCGATCAGGACATCTTGTCCGATTACATTCATGCCCATAAAACACCACGATTCCAGGAACTGGTGAAAAAGCTACGTCAAGGGGGTGATTGGCCTTTCGATTACGAAATATTCATTTCTGTGCAGCTTCTCGAAAAGGGCGTGATGATGATAAACACCTCGCGCCTAACGGGGATTGATGGTACGGATGGAAAATCCGTAACGGATGGCATGATCCGCGGTCGGAGCGAAACACAGCAATTATTGGAGATTATGCGCAGGCATTTTCCAGGTTTTGCCCATGCAAGATTAAAAGCCGTAGCGCCACTGCTGGGGGTAAGGGAAACGCGGCGTATCGTAGCGGAAGTAATGCTCACTGTGGATGATTTGCGGGGAGGTAAAACCTTTACTGACACTATCGGTTATTCAGCTTATGGCTGGGATTTGCCCGATCCAATCAAACCCAGCTATCAGCCTATGTGGGAGACCAACGCTGCGCCTGTCCATAAGGTCAAGAAAAAGCAGGTAACTCCGATTCCCTACCGTATTATGGTTCCTCAACCAATAGGGAATCTTATTTGTCCCGGTCGTGCTGTCAGTGTCGAGCGTGACGCCCTGGGACCTGTGCGGGTGATGGCGCCGTGCATGGCGATGGGCGAGGCGGCCGGAGAGGCTGCCGTACAGGTGGTGCGCCGGAATATTGATTTTCGGGATGTGGATATCCCCCAATTGCGTGAACAGCTACGTCGACATGAAGCCATTGTGGATTGGAAAGATAATGACGTTATCTGATACATCACAATACATTTTTTCTACTCAACCAGATGCGATAGAGTTGTGTAGGCAGGCCATAAATCATATTTCACCGGTGCGCTTGCCTTGGACGCTTTATCTGACCGACACACTCGAACGTCAACTCATTAACCGTTGGGGACAGCGCCAACAATGGCCTTGCCCGGCGGACGACGTTGTGAAGATCGTCTGGCCGCTGGAATTTAGCGAAGTGTCCGAGAGTGGTTTTACCGATATGTTCGGATGCCGTTGGCACAGCGAACACGGCGGTTTCAATTTTGATAAACCTTTATTTGACGAACTCGATGCGAAACATATTTCCACACTCGAATTAATCCGGGATGAGGATATCGAACGAATTCTGCGCACACGGCGGGAACACCCCGATAAATTTATCTTTTATCAACTAACCATTACCTTCGGTGAGCGGTTATGGACACTTTTTGGCATGGAAAACATGTTGATGGCGTATCTGACCGAACCTTTATTTGTGCACGCAGCGTTGGATAAACTGCTAGAAATGCATCTGACTGCGTTGGATAGGCTTATGGCGCTGCCAATTGACGGGGTGAGTATCGGCGATGATTACGGGGCACAACGAGGGCTGATGATCAGCCAGTCAATTTTTAGAGAATTTTTCAAACCGCGGCTGGCCATGATGTACGAAAAGGTTCGTCAAGCAGGTAAGGTTATTATGCATCATTCCTGCGGCGATAACACGGATATTATGGGCGATTTCGTGGATATCGGTTTGGAAGTATTTCATCCGCTCCAGCCGGAGGCGATGGATATCCGAAAGATCAAGCAGGAATATGGCCGCGATCTGGCTTTTCGCGGCGGCATCGGTACGCAGGGAGACATTGTTTTTGGTTCGCCTGACCAGGCCCGCCGGGAAGTTCGTCAAGCGGTTGAGATTCTCAGCGCCGGCGGCGGTTATCTTTTGGAGCCTTGCAAGCCCTTGCCCGAAGATACGCCTCTGGATAACGTCGTTGCCGTCATCGAGGAGATGACCAAGGCCATGCATTATGATTTTACCTAACGATTTACAATATTGTTCAATAAATAAATTATTCGGAGCAGTTGCATGACCGGCCTTGATGTTCTCGTTCTGGTGATTTATCTGGTGGGATTGCTGGTGATCGGCGGTGTGTTTGTCCGGCGGATTAAAAATTCGCAGGATATGTTCGCCGCCGCCGGGCAAGCGCCGTGGTGGATGTCGGCGTTGTCAGGATATATGACGATCTTTTCCGCCGGGACGTTCGTGGTATGGGGCGGCATTGCCTATAAACAGGGGATGGTGTCGGTGTCGATTCTGGTGTGCGCCGGAGGCATCAGCACCCTGGCGGCGGGCTATTTATTGGCGGGACGTTGGCGGCGACTGGGTATCACCACCCCGGCCGAATACATCAATCTGCGCTTCGGCGCCAGCACCGTGCAAACCTTTACCTGGCTGAACCTGTTGTGCGGGTGCATGTCTATGGCCATCGCTCTGTTTTCGCTTTCCAAAATGCTTACGGCGCTTATTTCGATTTCGCCGGACTATACCTTGAGTTTTCTGGCCGATCCGGCTACAGGGCATTTAAGCATCAACGGTGCGATCATCATCGGCGGTGTGGTCGTGGTGGCCTATACCATGGCCGGCGGACTTTGGGCGGTATTGACCACCGATGTCATCCAATGCGTGGTGCTTTCCCTGGTGGTGTTGATGGTGGTGCCGCTGAGTCTGGCGCGGGTTGGCGGTATCAGTGGATTTGTCGAACATGAACAATTGCCCAAGGGATTTTTCTTACCCACGGCGGGAGAATTTACCTGGGTGTATCTGGCGTTGTGGACGGTTGCGAATTTTTTCACCCACGGCGGCCAATGGGCCTTTATCCAGCGGTTTATCTGTGTGCCCAGCGAAAAGGACGCCCGCAAAACGGCCTATTTCATGGGAGGGCTTTATTTTGTCAGTACGATTTTTTGGATGTTGCCGGCCATGATCTATCGCATCATGCAGCCCGGTGTGGATTCCGGAGAGGCCTATATCAAGGTTTGCCAGGACGTGCTGCCGGCGGGAATGTTGGGGATGACGCTGGCGGCGATGTTTTCCGCGACGGCCAGCATGGTCAGCTCCCTTTTGAATGTGTTTGCCGGCGCCTTCACCCGCGATATCTATCGCCCTCTATTCAAGCCAAACGCCGGAGAAAAACATCTGGTGGTCGTGGGACGCATTACCACACTGGTGTATGGCGCAGCCGTCCTGACGCTGGCGACGCTGATTCCGCGACTCGGCGGCGCCGAGGAAGTGGTGTTTATGCTGGTGACGCTGGTGATCGTACCGACGGTGGTGCCTTCGGTGTGGGGTTTGTTTTCCCGAAAGATCACCGCGCGGCATCTTTGGATTTCCATTGCAATCACGGCCGGCATCAGCGGAACCATGAAGGTATTTATCGATCCGATGAAGGGCGTTGACGCCTGGAGCCTGGTCGTGCGATTGCAAGAGCGAATCGGCGGGTCCGGCCCGGTGGTGTGGTTGCAGGATCATACCCGACTTTGGGAGGTGGTGGTTGGGACGTTTATCCCGTTGATCCTGATTGCCTTGATGGAATTGCGTCTACGGGATGTTAGCGCCGGTTGGACGCGATTGCAGGCGTTTGCTCAGGCCCATCAGGTCAAGGCTCAGACGAAGAAACCGGTGGTGTCCACCCTGCCGGCCATGATTGTTGCGGGCACCATGTGGATTTTGGCGCTTATTGTAGGTGCATTGGGCTATTCGGATAAGTCTCATAAATTAATTCTGTTTATTTTTACCGGATTACTGGTTATCGCCGGTCTGGTTATTGTCGGAATATGTCAACATCATCGTCGTATGACGGCGTCCTCTCAACCTCACGCATAAGCAAGAAAGGATTTGCTTTTTATGAAGAGTAAAAGCGGATGTTTGCGAGCGGTTGGATTGCTGTTGGTGCTGGTTTATGGAACGAATCTTCAGGGAGTGACTGAGATCAATCCGGCACAGACAGTTCAACCCTTGGCGCCGGCTGTGATACAGGCTCAACCGGTCAACGAACGATCTCTACGGTTGGCTCAGGCGTATTACGATTCCATTGCGGCATGGGGCAAGGTTATCGAGGCAAAGTTGGAGCATGTTCCCGGTCATAATGACTGGGGTTATTATGGCTTGGGCGGACATACGGAAAATGACGTGCGGCCGATTTGTTATGCGGTAATGGTAAATGCGTTTCTGGCGGAAGTTCAACCACCGCAGGAGCGGTTGACGCCCGCGGAGAGGAATCAGGCGCGAATTCATGCCATTGCCTGTTTACGGTATTTAACTCAGGCCCATGTCACCGGCGGAGGTGCATGCGTCAATGGCAAGGCGTGGGGCAATGCCTGGCAGTCGGCGTTGTGGTGTCGTGCGGCCGGGTTGGGCGGCTGGCTGCTTTGGGATCATCTCGATGATTCCCTGCGACAGGCCGTGGCGCGAATGGTGGTGTTTGAGGCCGACCGGTTTATTGACAAGCAGCCCAAAAGCAGTGAATTTCGTGATACCGGCGCGGAGGAAAATCCTTGGAATGCCTTGGTTATCAGTTTGGCCTGTAATATGATGCCCGGCCATCCTCATGCGCAACAATGGGACAAGGCCGCGAAAATTTATCTTTATAACACGTTTTCCGTCAAGGCCGATCAAGAAAATGTTACTATTGGTGACGACGGTAAAGCGATCGATAAATGGGTGACAACAATAAACGCCCATCCGGATTTTACCGTGGAAAATCATGGTTTGGTTCATGTTGGCTATTTGAAAGTTGCTTTGGGAAATCTACTGGAGAACGCCAGTGCGTATCAATTAGCCGGCAAGCCGACACCCAAAGCGGTGCTTCATCATGCGGATGATGCGTTTGCTGTTTTGAAGAAATGTATGAGTTGGGATGGCGCAGCGATTTACTTCGGAGGCAATGACTGGAAAATCGTCCATTCACAGTGTACGGATGTAAATATATACGCGGCGATGAGCCGGTTGGCCGGGGACGAAGTCGCAACGGCGCTCGAAGATGTGGCGCTGAATACCATGAGCGCGATACAGCGGGAAGAGCATGGTTTTTATAATGTTCGCCGCGATCTGGAATATGGCGGTTTTTGCGCCACCAGGCTGATCAGCGCCTATTGGTTGCATGCGTTGGTCGACCGGGATTGTAAGCCGATAACGCCGGAGAGTCTTAATCAACAACTCTGTCAGGTGACTTATCTGGGAACCGCTCCGGCCATCGTGCAGCGCACCCCCGCCAAGTTTGCATCCTTTGCCTGGGGGCCCAAACGGATGGCCCTGGCTTTGCCGGAAAACGGCAGTTGGGTTGTCTGGCCGCATTATAGCTCTTACCTTGGCTATATTAACGACCAGGATAGTTCCGACAAGCAAGCTGAACTCACGCGCATACAACCTGATGTGCAAAAGGATTGTTTCAGCGTTACAGGTGCTTTGCAAAGGTGTGAAGGTAAGATTACTCAGGATTTTTCCTTTACCTCTCTGCCTGGTGATGTCACGGTTTACATTGAGCGATTACGGTGCGCCGACGATTTCAAATTGACCACTCGGGAAACGGGTGTAATCGGCCATGAGTATGAATTGGGGAAAAACACTCGAATGGTGTATGGCCGCTTCGGTAAAGCAACAGTGCGGGGTATCGGCGGCAAGGAAACTATTCACGAATGGATTTCCGACTGGTTCAATGTCGGCGACAAAATCGGCTACGTCATCAAACGTTACCCTGAGGGAAAAAACATTATCCGTTATCACGATATGGCTGAAGGTTCCGGGCGCGTGCCGAAATTGCAGGAATGGTTCAGTCTCGTAGGCAATGCTGAAGCTAAAGCGATAGCTTCTGAAGGCGAATGGGCTTGTATAGTGACTTTCTTAAATCAGGCGTCCGACGCTACTGAGGCCGGTGTTGATGGGATTACCTTTGACATCTCCGATGATACGGCCATTTGTCGCATAAAGGAGGAAACGGTGCGAGTTGATTTTCGTGCAGGTGAAACGGATATAAGATAATAGAATCCCAGGTAGAAAAGGGAGCTTTTTTTGGAAAATATGTTTGGTTTGCCAAAGGAGAAAAAGATGTTTTGCATTAAAAACAATATTCGGCAATTTGGATTGTTGAGCGCGACATTGTGGATGGGCGTTATTTCGGGATTTTCGGATGTCGCGGTCGGCGAAGGTGAAATCGTAACCACTGTTACCGCTGATTCGCAATTGCATGTGGATAGGTTTGAACCCTATAAAATTCTCGATGGCGACACGGTTGATTCGGAAAGCCGCTGGGCGTCGGCTCGTGAGCCGGCCATTCACTGGATTGCTTTCGAGTTTGAAACGCCCCTGACTATTGATAAAGTATTGGTTTATTCTCAGCCGGATCCCTATACCCTGCTTGACGCGCAGTTGCAGGCTGACACCGGCGGTGGTTGGCAAACAATCGATAGCATCAACGATAACAGTGATGTACTGATTGAGCTTACTTTTACCGCCGTTACAACCGACAAGGTGCGCTTGTACATCACCGATTCCTGTACTTACGACGACACCGCACGACTTTATGAAATGGAATTTTACCATAATGATGTCCTCCATCCCGCAATTCCCGTGGAACTTTTACCGGGTGACATTGAACAGGTTATTGATTTTCCCATTACGGTGCTGACGACGCCTCCGACGCCAGGAACCCGTAACGCTGATTTAATGCAGGAGTACTTTGATTCCATCTTTGAGTGGGATGATATTCTGTTGGCTGAATTTCTCCCGGTTCCAGGGCACCCCGATTGGGGTTACTACGGCCTGGGCGGCAATACCGAAGATCATGTTCGTCCTATTTGCTACGCCGTGATGGTTAATGCTTTTCTTTCCGAAGTTGTGCCTCCCACCGGTGGTCCTGATGCAGCGCGACGTCAGCGAATGCGTGACGACGCCATTGCAGCCTTGCGCTACCTGACCCAGGCGCACGTGACGGGTGGTGGAGCATGTCTGAACGGCTTACCCTGGGGCAATGCCTGGCAATCGGCCATGTGGGCCCGTGCGGCAGGATTGGGCGGGTGGATGATCTGGGACTATCTTGATACGGATCTCAAAGTTGGAGTTATGGACATGGTGGTTTTTGAGGCTAATCGTTTTATCAGTCAGCCGCCCAAGAGCAGTGAGTTTGGCGATACGGGTGCGGAAGAAAACGCCTGGAATGCCCTGATTACCAGTTTGGCCTACAATATGATGCCCACGCATGCCAATAACTATGGGTGGAACCAGGCGGCAAAAAAATATTTATACAACACCTTTTCCGTTACCGCCGATCACAGCGATCCTACAATTGGCGATGATGGCTTGGCGATTAGTGATTGGGTGACGACGGTCAACGCCCATCCGGACTACACCGTGGAGAATCATGGCTTGGTGCATGTAGGTTATCTTAAAACGTCGCTGTCGATGCTGTTGGAAAACGCTGTGCACTATCCTGTTACCGGCAATCCAATACCCAATGCCTGTTTTCATCATGCCTCAGATGCTGCCGCAGTGTTGAATAAATGCATGTCTTGGGAGGCGGCGCCGATATATTTCGGCGGTAATGACTGGAAAACGGTACATACCCAAAACAGCGATATCAATATTTATGCCACGCTTAACGTTCTTGATAGCGACCCGCTGGCGGCTTATGAAGAAGAAACGGCGCTTTACTATTTGCGAGCGATGCAACAACTCGAAGGTGGATACTACAATGTTCGTCGAGATATTGAATTTGGCGGTCTATGCGCCACACGGTTGATTTCTTGTTATATTGCCCACGCCTTGGAAGGTGCAGGAACTGCGCCAATTACTGAAACCCAATTCAATCAACAGGTTAGCAATCTTACTCTTCTCGAATATGGTGAAGTAATTATCCATCGTACGCCGACCAAGTACGCTTCTTTTACCTGGGGTCCCAAGCGAATTGCCTTGGCCTATCCGGAAAATGGCACTTGGGTGCACTGGCCGCATTATTCATCGTATTTGGGGAATATTAACGGTGTTGATCCTTCGGAATCCAATGCCTCTCTGCAGGAATTAAATACCCGTCTTGGAGTAAACAATTTTTCTGCCACCGGTCGGCTCAGTCGTCTTGGCGGCAATGTTACCCAGGATTTCTCTTTTACTTCGCTGCCCGGCGATTTGGTTATTTACATTGAACACTTGACGGCTCAACCGGGCTATTCGGTCACCGCCCGGGAAACGGGCATTCTTGGCCATGAATACGGTTTGGGCGAAAATACGAGAGTGTTTTATGGTGAATTTGGATCTCAGGAAGTCATTGGCGTTGACAATCCTGCCCAAACCATCACCTGGGATACGGATTGGCTCAATCTCGATGATCAGGTTGGGTATATTGTTTGTCGTCAGGCCGGCCGTAATAACCTTATGCGATATCACGATTTAACGGATGGATCCGGTACGGTGCCCAAATTGCAGGAATGGTTCAGCCTTGTGGGGGATTCCAGCCCCTCCGTCTGGACGGCAAGTGGTGATTGGGTCTGTATCGTTGTTTTTCTCAATCAGTTATCCGGTGACACCGCTCAAAGGATTTCAGATGTGAATTTCGAGGTGTACTATCGGCGACGATGGTGTGCAAGTGGATTTCAATACGTATACAGCCAGTCTTATGGGCAACGACTGTGAATCCGGCTATTATCTTGCGGCCGATTTTAATTATGATTGTTACGTAAATTGGGCGGATATCGTTATTTTTGTTGATGGCTGGCTTGATTGTAACAGCCTTTTTATGGAGCAATGCTGGCTGCCATGATAGGAAGCTTTGTTGTAACTTATTTGTGGATAAGCCGTTATGATTACGATTCCAAAATGTCCATTTAGCTTGCAATATTGCTAAAATAACGTTTACAAATCCGGGGGGGACTATTGATGTTAATTACCGATAAAACATAGTAAAAAGTGTAACCTTTTATTTTATAGGTAATTACGAACCGTATTTAATTGTGAAATTGTATTAAATAGGAATACAATACGTATTTCCATATATGTATATATGATATGATACTATATCCATTTATTATGACTATATGTATTTTTTATAAAAATTATATTGACCTATATATTATATTCAGGTATATTACAGTTCAGATGAGTGATATTAAGCAAATCGGTGGATATTTATGCCATAAAAAGTTTAAATGTGCATGAATGATAGAGAGGAGGTGCATTTCAGATTAATTGGACGGCGGAGAGAAAGCGAACGGTGTGAAAGTGGTCGCTTGCTCCAGATGGGAATAATGATTTGTGGTTGATTCGTTTGGTTGTAAACGGACGGATTTCCAAAGGAAAGTTGAGGAGAATGTAAACATGAATAAAGTAATAGTATTTTCTTTTGTTATTGTTGCCGCAGTTTCCATGGCTGCCAATGCGCTACCGATCACCGATCCCTTCTACGATGATGTTGTTGGTGAATTCGTAAGCTGTGCTTGGGGTGAAACCGCAGCCGAAAGCAACCTTTGGCCGACGGATGCCGAGAGCTATCCTACCAGTGATACTTGGATATCCAAGGCAACTGCCAACCATACCATGTGGCAAGATCTCGATGCAAGCTCACCGGGCGGCCGTCTTGTAGATGATAACGTTGTGCAAGGATATGGCTATGCTGATCCGGGTGCTCCCCAGTTGACCATGACGGTTGACGGTTTAGACCCGGATTTGATCTACAATGTCTATGTCCTGTTCTGGGCCCGCCCCAGCACCGGATCGACCGACTGGCATATCAGGGCCGTTCTGGATGATCCCATGTCGACAGAGGAGGAACTGGTTCGTTGGGACATTACCAACTCGTATGTTTGGATATACGATGACCCCGTTTATGGTTGTGAGGCTCCAGTGGGTGTGAATCTGACGGGGATATCTGAAGTCTCCGTTTTTCTCCACCATTCTTTAGCTGGCGGCAGCTATCAACGAGCCTGGATTGAAGGACTCTGCATTGAAGTCGTCCCCGAACCGGCAACCTTGGTTTTGCTAGGATTGGGAGGTCTTATAGGATTGCGCAGGCGAAAATAAGCCTTTTTGATTAAGTCAAAACCTCAAATATTAAGCAAAAAGAGGTTGTAAAAAGCCCTGTTTATCAACGGGGCTTTTTTAATATCCCTATATTCGTTAAGGCAAATAATCAAGGGGAAATAGCGTAATTTCTTTGTAAATAAAAGGATAAATTATTCCGATTTGATTAAAAACGAAGAAAAA